>NZ_MWJN01000030.1:0-86809 GCF_002027145.1 Microbispora sp. GKU 823
CTTACATCTATCTCGGCACCGTGACCGTGGCAGCCCTGGTGATCTGGCTCCGCACGTGATCCAAGAAACAGGACCTAAGTGGGGCGGTCGCGATCGGTCGCCCGGTGCGGCGTTCGCCATGCGAGACGCGGTGTGCTCACCTTTGTTGCGGTGGCCGGTCGTGCACCACGCCGGTGGCCGCCTCGGCCTGGGTGAACGCGACCGTCCGCTCATCCGGCGAGCCGATCGGCGGCCGAAAGGAGCCAAGGCCACGACGCTGAAACGTTCAGTCCGCGTCGAACGCGCCGGGCGTGCATCGGGGGAACATGCAGCGGTCCGGCCTTGTAGTGGAGGTTCTCGCCGAAAACGACTCTGGCCCTCGGTTGGCACCGGGTTAGCCGGGCAATCGAGGGCCAGGATCAGGCGGTTACCACAGGTCAGGTTTCGTCGATGGTCAGGCCGACGGGGCAGGAGACACCGGTGCCGCCGATACCGCAATAGCCGTTCGGCACCTTGAAAAGGTATTGCTGGTGGTAGTCGTATCGCTGGGGCAATAATTCAGCACCTACACCCGCACGAGGCGGACTGCCTTTCCGCAGATCTTGCTCATGTCGTCCTCGTCCGAGGTGAGGACGATGACGGGCCGGGTGGAGCGAAGAGCCGTGGCGGCCACGACGGCATCGATCGCGTACTTGTGGCCGTGAAGACCGCTCTCACGGAGCAGATCCAGCGCGTGGACGGAGACCTCCTCGGTCACCGGCTCGACACGCAGCCGGGACAGATGCCAGCGCAATCGATCGTTTGTCACCCGGTCGTCGAAGGCCTCGATAGGCGTCAACGCACTGATAACAACGCGGAAGTCGTTGTTCTGCGCCTCTCGGACGATCGCCGTGACTCGCTGGTCGGCTGCGCACCACTTCGAGAGTCCCTCGGAGTCCAGGATGACCGTCCCCGCACTCAGCTTGCTTCGTGCGCGTGCCATCCACGCTCCTCCTGTAGCTCCGGAGCGGACTTCACGCTACGGAACAGCTGCTCGGCCTCGTCCCGCAGGTGCTGCGGGATGGGACCGCACTCGTTCTCGTTCGCCTGCAGGGCCTCCTCCAGCAGGTCCCGCTCGATCTGCCGCTCCACAGCGGCGTCGACGTACGCGGAGAACCCGCGCGCGCCGACGCGCTCCTTGATGGCACGGATGTTGCCGGCCCGCAAGGAGACGCTCACCTTGGCAGCGGGCCCTTCCCCCGGCGGGAAGGCGTGTTCAGGCGTACTCATGACGCCAGTTTACTACTTCGAGTAGTAAACCATCGGTACCGGAACACGAAACCTCCGAGCAGCGCGACGCCGCTCGGAGGTCTCACAATGCCGCTACTCGCCGCTGGAGGTCGCCAGGCCGACGGGGCAGGAGACACCGGTGCCGCCGATACCGCAATAGCCGTTCGGCACCTTGAAAAGGTACTGCTGGTGGTAGCGGTTCTCTTTGGGCAATAAGTCGCCGCTAGCGTGGCTTGGACCGGAAGTCAGCCCAGAGGTCGACCGCCTGCTGCAAGTCGAGGGCGGCGACGTCTTCGCGAGACATACCGACGGTGTAGATCAAGCGATCCGCGAGCCAATCCGGCACCGGCTCCCTGGGGGGCGGTTGCTCGACGCGAACGTGATCGGCCAGCGCGCCCAGGCGTTCGATGATCTGGCCAAGCTGCACTACCTCGGGACGGCCCTTTCCAGCGGCACGGACCCTGGCTGTCGCCTCGGCGTACACCTCGGCGTCGGCTCTTTCCCCGACGGCCCATACTTCGCAGATCTCGATCGACTTGTCCTCGGTGATGCGGTAGACGACCCGCCAGGTGTTACGCCCGACCACGAGCTTGCGAAAGCCGGTCAGCTCCCCGCCCAGTGGATAGCCGGCCTCCGGATTGTCCAACAGCAAAAGGATCTTCTTGAGCACCTTCGGCACGGCATCCGGACCGATTCGCCGCAGGTCATCAACCGCCGGGGCGGTGAAGACGACGTCCGACACGGGCTACTCGTCGTCCGGCAGCGCGGCCAGCGACTCCCGCGTGTGCCCGAAAGCGGAGAGCACGTCGTCGAGTGGGACACGCTCTCCGGTGTCGGTGACCGAGCGTGCGAGCACGAGCGCCAAGTCCCTGAGGTCGGCGGCGGCCTTCTCCAACTCTTCCAGGCGACGAATGCTGACGACCGCGGCCACCGGCTGATGCCGACGGGTGACCACCAGATCGGTCCCACGCTCAGCGTCGGCGACCAGACGGGCCACCCCACGCTGAGCCGCTTCTGTGACACTCAACTCGGCAGCTTCGTGCAGCACGGTCATACAACCACTGTACAGCAATCTATACAGAACAGGCAGTGCTCGACCTTACAGATAAGGCCTTCAGTGAAGCCCGTCTATCCCGCGATCGGCACCGGCGTGTCTCCTTCGAAGCACTCCGACTCACGCCGTGGATACTCAGCGAGCTCGAGCCGGCATTCGAGACCGACATCGCTCCAGGCTGGTGGCTAACCTTATTCCAGCTCATGCACTCGCTTCTTCCAACCCATGAGCACCTTCATCGGTCTGGCGGCGATGCCCCCCTGCCCGGCAGCTGTGCAAGAGTTTCCACTGGTAGGGGCGTGGCATCGCGATTAAGTCCCCGCATCTTTCAGATACCTGCAGCCGACCTATTGCCGCGTGCGCTCCTCGCGCGGAGGTAGCCCGAGCTCTGCCCTCGCTGCGTCTTCGATCGCTCGGGCTCTGTCGAATGCTTCCCGGTGAAGGCTATGGCGATACTCCATCCTCCCCCTGGGGTCGTCATACGGTTCGTGTCCAACGTTCTCCGCGAGGTCCGCAGCCGTTGAGACGCGAATTCGGATCGTCCCGGCGCCTCTCGAAGGAGATGAGCGGCCCGATCTGCAAGGCAAAGTCGACACTTGTCCGCACTAAAGCGGAGTACTTTTCCCTACGTAGGTCCGTTAGCCATTGTGCGTGGTTTGCAGCGGCCTGATCCTTAACCTGTTGACGAGTCGCCTCAGCTGTCTTCTCCGCCCCGATACGTGCTCCTCGAACTGCCGCATACCCACCTGCTGCTGCGCCACCGAGGGCCCCGATCATTCCCACGACCCCAGCAACCAGCGCTGCCACCCCTTGATCCATGCGACAAGTGTGCAGCGAGCACCGGGTTAAGCAAGTCGAGCAGTCGGCGTAGGTCTTTGATAACCGCTGGCACATGGAGGACACCGCCGGTCCAACCAGCGCCCTTGCGGGATGGACGTTGGGAATGGCCCATGACCTGCCTTGCGCGGCGGCCACGGGCCAGGATCAGCCAGTTACCGCAGGTCAGGCTTCGCCGGTGGTGAGGCCGACGGGGCAGGAGACACCGGTGCCGCCGATACCGCAATAGCCGTTCGGCACCTTGAAAAGGTATTGCTGGTGATAATCCTCGGCGAAGTAGAAATCGCCGGCGGGGGCGATCTCGGTGGTGATCTCGCCGTACCCGGCCTTGGTGAGCACCTCCTGGTACGCGTCCCGGGACGTCGCGGCCGCCTTGGCCTGCTCCGGGCCGTGGGTGTAGATGGCCGACCGGTACTGCGTGCCGACGTCGTTGCCCTGGCGCATGCCCTGGGTGGGGTCGTGGGCCTCCCAGAACACCTTGAGGAGCTCCTCGTACGACACCTCCGCCGGGTCGAAGACCACCCGGACGACCTCGGTGTGCCCGGTCAGGCCGGTGCAGACCTCCTCGTACGTAGGGTTCGGCGTGTAGCCGCCCGCGTAGCCCACGGCGGTCGAGACGACCCCGGGGGTCTGCCAGAACTTACGCTCGGCACCCCAGAAGCAGCCCAGCCCGAACTCGGCGATCTCGGTACCCTCGGGGTACGGCGGAGCCAGCGGCCCGCCGAGGACCTGGTGGCGGGTGGCCACCGGCATGACCTCGGCACGGCCCGGCAGGGCGTCCGCGGGGTCCACCATCGTCGTCTTGTCTGTGCCGAACAGCCAGCCCATCACGCACCTTCCTTCCGCTCTGCCATCACCAACCAGACGCCCGGCGAGCTTGTTCCTGACATAAGCGCCGCTAAACCTCAGACGTAGAGACCCTTATTTGTGCTGAATCTAGGTAAGCAGCGAAGATGGGGTTCATGCCTGATACGCGCCGCGGTGTCCTTTATGGCGTCGCCGCCTACACTATGTGGGGCCTGTTCCCTCTCTACTGGCCTCTGCTCAAGCCGTCCGGCGCCGTGGAGATCCTCGCTCACCGGATGGTCTGGTCGCTGGTCGTGGTGGTCACGGTCCTCGCCGTACGCCGCCACTGGTCGTGGATCCGCGCCATGACGCGCCGCCAGTTGATCCTCCTCGCCCTCGCGGCCGTCACGGTCTCGGTCAACTGGGGCGTCTACATCTACGCCGTCAACGCCGGTCACGTGGTGGAAAGCGCGCTCGGCTACTTCATCAACCCCCTGGTCAGCGTGCTGTTCGGAGTGCTGATCTTCCGCGAGCGGCTGCGCCTGTGGCAGTGGATCGCCGTCGGGCTCGGCACGCTCGCGGTCATCATCCTGACGCTCGGCTACGGGCGTCTCCCCTGGATCGCCCTCGCGCTCGCCGTCAGCTTCGGCACGTACGGGCTGATCAAGAAGGCGGCGGGGGTGGGCAGCGCGGAGAGCCTGACGATCGAGACGCTCGTGCTGCTGGTGCCGGCCCTGGGCTACCTGCTCGTCCTGCAGTCGAACGGCACCGGGACCTTCGCCGGCCACGGTCTCGGCCACGCGCTGCTGCTGGTGGTGTCCGGCCTCATCACCGCGGTGCCGCTGATGCTCTTCACGGCCGCCGCGCTGCGGGTTCCGCTCACCGTCATCGGCCTGCTCCAGTACATCGCTCCGGTGCTGCAGTTCCTGTGCGGGGTGCTGATCGCCCACGAGACGATGCCCGTCAGCCGGTGGGCCGGGTTCGTGGTCGTCTGGCTCGCACTGAGCGTCTTCACCTGGGACAGCGTCCGCTCCGCCCGCGTCTCCCGGCAGGAGCGTGCGGCCGCGCTCGAGACCGTCTGAGTACACCCCCCGGAGTACCGGGTCCGCCTCCGGCGGGAGGACGACGGGACCGGCCGGAACGGCGAGGATCGGCGGCATGAGCAAGGAATTCCGTTTCGGGATCGTCGCCGGTCTGGCCCAGGACGCCGCCGCGTGGACGGCGACGGCCCGCCGCGCCGAGGACCTCGGCTACTCGACCCTGCTCGTCCCCGACACCCTGGCGACGCTGCCGCCGCTGCTCGCGATGACCGCCGCGGCCACCGTCACGACGAGGCTGCGCGTGGGCACGTTCGTGCTGGCCGCGCCCTACCGCAATCCCCCGCAGCTCGCGCACGAGCTCGCCGGGCTCGACTTCCTGTCCGGCGGACGGCTGGAGGTCGGCGTGGGAGCGGGCCGCCCCGCCGCCGAGGAGGAGGCCCGGGCGCTCGGCATGCCGTACGGCACGGCGGGCGAGCGCGTCGCGCTGGTCCGGTCGGTGATCGGCGAGGTGCGGGCGGCCTTCGCCGGGAGCAGGACCACCGTGCAGCGTCAGGGGCCGCCCATCCTGGTCGCGGGCGCCGGCCGCCGCATGCTGGCACTGGCCGCGGAGGAGGCGGACATCGTCGCGCTCGCCGTACCGGCCGACACGCCGGAGGATGGCCTGCGCGGGCCCGTCGGCACGCTGCGCGAACTGGCCGGGGCGAGGTTCGACGACATCGAGCTGAGCATGAACCTGCTCCAGGTGGGCGACGAACCGCCCCCGTGGGTGCCCGAGGGGCTCAGGACCACGTCGGCGGACGCCGCCGCCGTGCTGCGCGGCTCGCCCCGCGAGATGGCCGACACGCTGCTGCGCCGCCGCGACGAGCTGGGCCTGTCCTACATCACCGTCAACGGTTTCTTCGCCGACGCCCTCGCCCCCGTCGCCGAACTCCTCGCCGGCCACTGAGGTCACCGTGTCGCCGACAGGCGTGACCGGGTGCGGGCAGGCGCCCATGAGGGCAGCTCGGCGAGGATGTCGGCGAGCGTGACCCCTGCGAGACTGCTGCGCCACGCGCGGTGCGCCTCGGCCATCTTGTCGGCGATGACGCAGATGCGCCGGCAGTCCTCGGGAGGCAGCGCCCCCCGTCCCTGCTGACGGATCTCGCGGCACTCGTACGGCGAGGAGGCGCCGTCGACCGCCTCGACGATCTGCAGCATCGTGATGTCGGAGGCCGCCCGGGCGAGCCGGAACCCGCCTCGCGGCCCCGTCATCGCGGCCAGCACGCCGGCTCTGACGAGCGCCTGCAACTGCTTGGCCAGGTAGGGCGCCGGAACGTCGTAATACTCCGCGAGCTGCGCCGCCGACGCGCTGGCTCCCGGCTCGAGCTGCGCCAGCGTGGCGGCGCAGTGCAACACCCACTCGGTGCTCGCAGGCAGCTTCATGCCCTCCAGTGTATTGGAGAGATTGCGGATCTATTTTGTCCGAGATAGCATCCGAGGCGTCTAGCGAAGGAGAAACCATGCGCATCGCAGTCGCCGGCGCCACCGGGAACATCGGGTCGCTCACCGTCGCCGCTCTCGAGCGGAACGGGCACGACGTCGTACGGATCAGCCGCTCCCTCGGCGTGGACCTGATGACGGGCGAGGGACTCGACAAGGCCCTGGACGGCGTCGAGGCGGTGGTCGACGCGATCAGCTCAGAGGCGACCGACCGGGACGAGTCGGTGGCGTACTTCGGCACGACCACCAGGAACCTGCTGGCCGCCGAGGAGCGGGCGGGCGTCCGCCACCACGTGCTGCTCTCGATCATCGGCATCCACCGGGTGGAGGGCAACGCCCACTACGCCGGCAAGCGGGAGCAGGAGCGCCTGGTGTCCGCCGGTTCCGTGCCGTACACGATCGTCCCGGTCGCGCAGTTCCACGACTTCGCCGAGATGGTGGCGGGGTGGACCGAGCAGGACGGCGTCGCCACGATCGCACCGCTGCTGGTGCAGCCGATCGCGCCCGCGGACGTGGCCGACGTCCTGGCCGAGATCGCGGTGGGCGAGCCGCGGGGTCGCTACGCCGACGTGGCCGGTCCCGAGCCCCAGGACCTCGTCGACATGGCCCGGCGCACCTACGCGGCACGCGGCCGGACGGTGAAGCTCGTGCCGACCTGGTCGGGACTCTTCGGCACGGAGATGGCCGGCGACGTGCTGCTGCCCGGCGAGGGCGCCCGCATCGCGCCGACCACGTTCGACGAGTGGCTCGCGGCCCAGCGCTAGCGCTGCGCTATCCCAGAGCCGCCTCGGCCCTGGCGTACGCGGCCTCGGCGATGCGCGGCAGCAGTACGGCGGGGTCGATGCGCGGCTTCGGCCACTGACCGGGAATCCGGATCTCCAGCACGTAGCGTGGCGTCTGGACCACCTCGGCCCACTGCGTCACCGACTTCTCCTCGACGAGCCGGAAGGCCCAGGAGCGGGTGCCCAGCCGCGGCACCGGGAACGGCTCCACCGCTCCGGTGCCGACCCGAATCCCCTTCAGCCTCCGGCACGACTCCACACCGCCGGTGTCAGCCAGGTGGTCCAGCATCTCGGCCGGCCCGGTGATGATGGATTCGCCGAACATGAGTGGGTCCCTCGTATCCGGCGGGTTCGTCAACTGCGTCGCCGCGATCCACACGCCTCGCTGGTCGAAGTCCCGCAGTACGGTGCTCCATGTCCCCGAGGTCCATTTCCCACACAGGGAGGGCCCGTGCAGGGGGCTGCTCATCACCCGAAGTCCGATGAACAGCGACGCGTCGCCGACGGGGGCCGGCAGGCCGACCACCGCCCCCGGGGTCGCATCCGATTCGTGCGCCGGACCGAAATCCGTGAGCAGCGCCGACAGCAGGCGCGGATTCGCACCTCCAGTGCCCGGATTGGGCACGGGGATGGGTTCGCCTTCCTTCAGCGCCCAGCCCATCAGTTCCTCCGACTCTGAAGGGGTGGGGTCCGGTCGTTCCTCATGCGGCGCGGGCGAACCCGGCGCGGGCGAACCCGGTTCGGGCGAAGCCGCCCTGGCGATGGCGTCGAACAGGGCTTGCGCCGAGCCCTCTCCCTCCCCACGCGTGAGGACCTGGTCCTTGTCCACGATGACGGCGCCAGCGGGCGTCGAACTCCCCGGCGTCCGGGGGGCGGATGTGTCCGCGTGTGGCGTAGCGCCGCAGGCCGTGACGGCTACCAGGCACAAGGCGGCGAGCCGGGTGATCCTCACCCAGCCAATGATCCCCTACGAGATGGTCAGCCCGTGCGCTCGACGACGTAGTCGCACAGGGCGATGAGGGCCGTACGGGCCGGGATGTCGGGCAGGCCGGCGAGGGCCTCCTTGGCCCGGTCGGTCCAGCGGACGAGCTCCTCGCGGGCCTGGTCCATGGCCCGGTTGGCCCGCAGCAGCGTCAGCGCCTCCTCGACGTCCTCCTCGGCCACGGGCCCCGACAGCAGGGTGCGCAGCCGGGAGTCGGCGGGGTCGTCGGAGGCCAGGGCGTACAGCACGGGGAGCGTGCGGACGCCCTCGCGCAGGTCGGTGCCGGGGGTCTTGCCCGAGTCGGCCGTGGGCGCGGCCACGTCGATGAGGTCGTCGCCGAGCTGCCAGGCCACGCCGATCGCCTCGCAGGCGTCGGCCAGGCGCTCGACCACGTCGGCGGGAGCGCCCGCGAGCATGGCCCCGAAGCGGCCCGAGGTGGCGATGAGGGAGCCGGTCTTGTCCGCCAGCACGCTGATGTAGTGGGCGATCGCGTCGCGGCCCTCGGCGGGCCCGATCGTCTCGCGGATCTGGCCGCGCACCAGGCGGGAGAACGTACGCGCCTGGATCCGGATGAGCTCGCTGCCGAGGTCGGCGAGGATCTCCGACGCCTGGGCGAACAGGTAGTCGCCGGTGAGGATGGCCACGGTGTTGTCCCACCGGGCGTTGGCGGACGGGGAGCCCCGGCGCACCGGGGCCTCGTCCATCACGTCGTCGTGGTAGAGCGTGGCCAGGTGGGTCAGCTCGATGACGACGGCCCCGGGCACGACGCCCGGGGCGTCCGGGTTGCCGAACTGGGCGGCCAGCAGCACGAGCATCGCCCGGAACCGCTTGCCGCCCGCCTCGATGAGGTGCCTGGACGTCTGGGTGACGAAGGCGTCCTCACTCTCGACCGACGAGAGCAGCAGCTTCTCCACCGCCGCGAGCCCGCCCGCGAGGTCGTCGGCCAGCCGCTCGTCGACGAGAGGAATGTCCACTACGGGCGGCGCGGCCATACGGAGATCTCCTATCGGACGAACAGGGACTGTGCAGCCGTGTGCGCGAGGTCCAGCACGGGCTGGGGGTACACCCCGAGAACTACCGTAGCCAATGCCGCGATACCGACCACAGCCGCGGTCCCCCGCGAGGGCAGCACGACGGACGGGCCGTCGGCGGCCGGGTCGCTGAAGAACATCAGCACGATCACACGGACGTAGAAGAACGCGGCGACGGCCGAGGCCACCACACCGATGATGACCAGCGGCGTGGCGCCGTTGGCGACGGCCGCCTGGAAGATCGCGTACTTTCCGAAGAACCCGCTGGTCAGCGGGATGCCGGCGAAGGCCAGCAGGAAGAACGCGAACGTCCCGGCCAGCAGCGGCGACCGCTTGCCCAGCCCGGCCCACCGGGACAGGTGCCACGCCTCGCCGCCCGCGTCGCGCACCATCGTGACGATGGCGAACGCGCCGACCGTGGTGAAACCATACGCCACCAGGTAGAACAGCAGGCCGGACAGGGCCGAGGTGTTCTCCGCCTGGGTGTGGCCGGTGGCGATGACACCGATGAGCAGGAAGCCGCCGTGCGCGATCGACGAGTAGGCCAGCATCCGCTTGATGTCGGTCTGCGTGATCGCGAGGACCGCGCCGACCACCATCGTGAGAATCGCCACACCGTAGAGCACCGGACGCCAGTCCCAGTCGAGACCGCCCAGGCCGACCCAGAACACCCGCAGCAGCGCGCCGAAGGCGGCCACCAGGGTGCCGGAGGCCATCAGCGCGGTGATGGGCGTGGGCGAGCCCTGGTAGACGTCCGGCTTCCACGCCTGGAACGGCGCGGCACCGATCTTGAACAGCAGGCCGACGCCGAGCATGGCCGCGCCGATGTAGAGCAGCGTGTCCTGGCCGCCGACCGACCCCAGCGCCTGGTTGATCTTCGCGAGGTCGATCGACCCGGCGTAGCCGTAGATCAGGGCCGTGCCGTACAGGAAGAAGGCCGAGGAGAACGCGCCGAGCAGGAAGTACTTGACCGCGGCCTCCTGCGACAGCAGGCGGCGACGCCGGGCCAGGCCGCACAGCAGGTACAGCGGCAGCGACATGACCTCGAGCGCGACGAACGCCACGAGCAGGTCGTTTGCCGCAGGGAACAGCAGCATGCCGCCGACCGCGAACAGCAGCAGCGGGTAGACCTCGGTGTGCGCGGCGCGCTCGACGAGCGACTGCTCCTCCTCGGCCGAGCCGGGCACGGCCGCCGCGGAGCCGACGAAGTGCTCCTCGTCCTTGATGAGCAGCACGCTCACGAAGGCCAGGATGAGGATCGTGCCCCAGATGAACAGGGCCGGGCCGTCCACGGCCACCGCGCCCATCGCGGCGGGCTTGGTGGGCACGCCCTTGACCGCCTGCCAGACGGCCAGCGCGAACGCGCCGGCCAGCGACAGCAGCGTGAGCGGCAGGTGGATCGCCGAGCGCAGGTAGCGCGGGGCGAATGCCTCCACCAGCACGCCGACGATCGCCGCGCCGAAGACGACGAGTACCGGCGCCAGCAGGGCGTACTCGATACTCGGCGCCTGAATGGTGCCGTTCACTACTGGCCCTCCTGAGCAACGGGTACGGCCGGCTTCGGGTCCGTGACGGAGACGCTCGACAGCGTGTCCTTCACGGCGGGGTTGATCACGTCGAGCAGCGGCTTGGGATAGAAGCCGAACACCAGCAGCAGCGCGACGAGCGGCGCCACCACCCACTTCTCCCTGGCGTTGAGGTCGGGCAGCGACTTGACCGACTCGGCCGTCGGGCCGTTCATCGTCCGCTGGTACATCCACAGGATGTAGATCGCGGCGAGGATGACGCCGACCGTCGCGATCACGGCCGGGACGACGTAGCGCTGGTAGGTGCCGGTCAGCACCATGAACTCGCTGACGAACGTGCTGAGACCGGGCAGCGAGAGGCTGGACAGACCGGCCACCAGGAACGTCCCGGCGAGGATCGGGGCCACCTTCTGCACGCCGCCGTAGTCGGCGATGAACTGCGAGCCCCTGCGGTAGATGAGGAAGCCCGCGATCAGGAACAGCGCGCCGGTCGAGAAGCCGTGGTTGACCATGTAGAGCGTGGCGCCCGAGCCCGCGCTGGTGGTCATGGCGAACACGCCCATCGCGATGAAGCCGAAGTGCGACACCGAGGTGTACGCGATGAGCCGCTTCATGTCGGTCTGCCCGATGGCCACGATCGCGCCGTACACGATGCCGATCACCGACAGCGTGATGACCAGCGGCGTGAAGAACTTCGCGGCGTCGGGGAAGAGTTCGAGGCAGAAGCGCAGCATGCCGTACGTGCCGACCTTGTCCAGCACGCCGACCAGCAGGACGGCGGCGCCGGCCGGGGCCTGCGCGGCGGCGTCCGGCAGCCAGGTGTGGAACGGCCACAGCGGCGCCTTGATCGCGAAGGCGATGAAGAAGCCGAGGAACAGCCACTTCTGCGTCGTCACGTCCTGGATGGTCCCGACCAGGTCGGAGAACATGAACGTGCCCTTGCCGGCGATCGAGTAGAGCGCGATCACCGCCACCAGCATCAGGAGCCCGCCGAACAGCGAATACAGCAGGAACTTCACGGCCGCGTACGACCGCTGCGCCCCGCCGTACGACCCGATCATGAAGTACATCGGGATCAGCATGGCTTCGAAGAAGACGTAGAAGAGGAAGACGTCGGTCGCCGCGAAGACGCCGATCATCATGGCCTCGAGCACGAGCAGCAGCGAGAAGTACGTCCGGACCGAGCGCTTGCCCGCCTCGGCGTCGTGCCAGGAGGCGAGCACCACGATCGGCACGAGGATCACCGACAGCAGGATCAGCACCAGGGCGATGCCGTCCACGGCGACGCCGTAGTGCACGCCGAACGCGGGGATCCAGTCGTACTTCTCGGCGAACTGGAACTTGTCGCCGTTCGGGCTGAACTGGACCGCCATGGCGACGGTCAGCGCCAGCACGATCAGCGACACCACGAGGGTGAACTGCTTGGCGAGCTTGTCGTTGCGGACAAGGGTCACGCCCAGCGCGCCGAGTACGGACACGCCCATCAGGGTTGAAAGCCAGGGCATCACAGGTTCCCTACGACGAGCCAGGCACCGGCCAGGACGGCGGCGCCCAGGAATATCGACAGCGCGTACGAGCGGACGAACCCGGTCTGGACCCTGCGCAGCCGCCCGGACGTGCCGCCGATGCCGGCGGCCAGGCCGTTCACGAGGCCGTCGACGCCGCGGTTGTCGAAGAACACGGCAAGGCGGGTCAGCCACTGGCCGGGGCGCATGAACAGCGCCTCGTTCAGGGCGTCGCCGTACAGGTCACGACGGGCGAAGACGGTGAGGAACGAGCCGCGCGGGGCGACCGCGGGCACCTCGGCCCTGCCGTACTTGACCCAGGCGAAGGCCGCGCCGATCGCGACGAGCGCGAGCGTGACCAGACCGGTGAGGCTGAACGGGTGGAACGACGGCATCTCCTCCGGCGCGCCGACGGCCGGCGAGAGGAAGGTCATGAACCGGTTGCCCAGCACCAGGAACGCGCCCAGCCCGATCGCGCCGACCGACAGGATGATCAGCGGCCAGGTCATGACGGCGGGCGACTCGTGCGGGTGGGCCGTGGGCTCCCAGCGCTTGGCGCCGAAGAACGTCATGAACACCAGACGCGACATGTAGAAGCCGGTGATGCCCGCGCCGAGCACGGCCAGCCAGCCGAGGATCGCGTTGTGCTCCATCGCGGTCTCGATGATGCCGTCCTTGGTGAAGTAGCCGGACAGCAGCGGGAACCCGATGATCGCCAGGTAGCCGATGAGGAACGTCGCGAACGTGACCGGCATGACCTTGCGCAGCGCGCCGTACTTGCGCATGTCGACCTCGTCGTTCATGGCGTGCATGACGGAGCCCGCGCCGAGGAACATGTCGGCCTTGAAGAAGCCGTGCGTGATCAGGTGCGCGATCGCGAAGGCGTAGCCCGCCGGGCCGATGCCCGCGGCGAGCACCATGTAGCCGATCTGCGACATCGTCGAACCGGCCAGCGCCTTCTTGATGTCGTCCTTGGCGGTACCGATGATCGCACCGGCGAGCAGCGTCGCGACGCCGACGATCGTCACCACGAGCTGCGCGGTCTCGGCGCCCTGGAAGATCGGGCCGGACCGGACGATCAGGTAGACGCCGGCGGTGACCATGGTCGCGGCGTGGATGAGCGCCGAGACCGGGGTCGGGCCCTCCATCGCGTCGAGGAGCCAGGACTGCAGCGGGAGCTGCGCCGACTTACCGCAGGCGCCGACCAGCAGCAGCAGGCCGATCGCGGTGAGCGTGCCCGAGGACGCCTTGTCGGCGTTCGCGAGGACGTCGTTGAAGGCCAGCGTGTGGAACGTCGCGAAGATCGTGAAGATGCCGATCAGCAGGCCGAAGTCGCCGACGCGGTTGACGATGAACGCCTTCTTGGCCGCGGTCGCCGCCGAGGGCTTGTGCTGCCAGAACCCGATCAGCAGGTACGACGCCAGACCGACGCCCTCCCAGCCGACGAACAGGGCCACGTAGTTGTCGGCCAGCACCAGCAGGAGCATCGCGGCGACGAACAGGTTGAGGTAGGCGAAGAACCGCCGCCTGTTCGGGTCGTGCGCCATGTAGCCGATCGAGTAGATGTGGATCAGCGAGCCCACAAAAGTGATCAGCAGGCAGAACGAGATCGAGAGCGGGTCGACCAGCAGGCCCACCTTCGCCAGGCCCGGGATGAAGTCGTACAGCTCGATCCCGCGGCGGCGCTCGCCGGGGGCGAAGCCGAGCAGCTGCGCGAACGACAGCGCCGCCACCACGAAGGACGCGACGGCCATGAGCACGCCCAGCAGGTGGCCGAACTTGTCGGTCCTCCGGCCGCCAAGCAGGAGGACCGCCGCTCCCACCAGGGGCAGAGCGATCATGAGCCAGGCTGCTCCGATCGCTCCGCCGGAGTGCTGGATGATCTCAGCGGGTTCCACGGCCACCTCTTAGTACTTCAGCAGGCTGACGTCGTCGACCGACGCGGACCTGCGGGTTCGGAAGATCGTCACGATGATGGCCAGGCCGATGACCACCTCGGCGGCGGCCACGATCATCACGAAGAACGCGATGAGCTGGCCGTCGAGGTTGCCGTTCTGCCGGGCGAAGGTGACGAACGCCAGGTTGCAGGCGTTGAGCATGAGCTCGACGCACATGAACACGACAATGGCGTTGCGCCGTACGAGCACGCCGACGCCGCCGATGGCGAACAGCAGCGCGGAGAGCACCAGATAGTGCGTGGTCACTTGCCGTCCTCCTCGCTCAGGGACTCCCTCACGGACTCACCGCGCGGGCGGACGACCCGGCCGGCCACGACACCCTCTTCGTCCATGGGCTCGGTGTCGGGGCCGCCGTCCCTGGCCTCCTCGGCCACGGTGGGCGTGCTGTGGCCGTTGGTGTGCCCGGCGGCGCGCTGCTGCGCGGCCTCCTCCTGCTCCAGCACGCGGGCGACCTCCGGGGGCAGGATGCCCTGGGACTCCTCGTACCGGGCGATGTACCGGTTGACCGACAGCGGCGAGACCGACCCGTCGGGCAGCAGCGCCGGCATGTCGATGGCGTTGTGCCGGGCGTAGGTGCCGGGGCCGGGCAGCGGCGCCGGGTTCTTGCCCGTCCTGCCGAAGGCGACGAAGCGCTGCCGGGACAGGTCCTTCTGCGTCGGCTTGGCCTCGGCGCGCTCCCGGTGCGCGAGCACCATCGCGCCGAGCGCGGCGGTGATCAGCAGCGCCGAGGTGACCTCGAAGGCGAACACGTGGCGCGTGAAGATCAGCTCGGCCAGGGAGGGCACGTTGCCCGCCTGCGTGGCCGCGGCCAGGCCCTTGGCCGGGCCGACGACCGCGTTGCCGATTCCGGCGGCGAGCAGGACGGCGAAGCCGAGCCCGCCCACGATGGCCCAGAACCGCTGGCCCTTGATCGTCTCCACGAGGGAGTCGGACGAGTCCACGCCCACGAGCATGAGCACGAACAGGAACAGCATCATGACCGCGCCGGTGTAGACGATGATCTGCACCGCCGCCAGGAACGGAGCGTCCTGAACCGCGTACAGCACCGCCAGCGAGAGCATGACGACGCCGAGCATGAGGGCCGAGTAGACGGCCCTGCGGCTGAAGACGAGTCCGAGCGCGGCGATCACCGAGACGACCGCGAGCACCCAGAACGTGATGGACTCACCCATTGCTTCGACCCAACCGGTAGTAGTCCTCCTCGGTTTCGCCGAGGCGCATCGGGTGGGGCGGCTGCTCCATGCCCGGTCCGAGCGGCGCGAGGAGCATCTCCTTGGTGTAGATCAACGACTCGCGGCTGGAGTCGGCGAGCTCGTACTCGTTGGTCATCGTGAGCGCCCGTGTGGGGCACGCCTCGATGCACAGCCCGCAGAGGATGCAGCGCAGGTAGTTGATCTGGTAAACGCGGCCGTACCGCTCACCCGGCGAGTAACGCTCCTCGTCGGTGTTGTCGCCGCCCTCGACGTAGATGGCGTCGGCCGGACAGGCCCAGGCGCACAGCTCGCAGCCGACGCACTTCTCCAGGCCGTCGGGCCACCGGTTCAGCTGGTGCCGCCCGTGGAAGCGCGGCGCGGTGGGCCGCTTCTCCTCGGGATAGTTGACGGTCACCGGCTTTTTGAACATGTGGTGGAAGGTGACGCCGAATCCCTTGATCGGGTTCAGCCAATCAGTTGCTCCCACTGGTCACCTCCTTGGCGGCGTCGGAATTGAGGCGCGCGGCGGGCACGACTCCGTGGTAGTGCGGGGCGTCGAGCGGCGGCACCGGGAACCCGCCCGCGGTCGGCTCCTCGCGCAGCTGCTCGAACTCCTCCTCGATAGCGGCCGCCTTGGCCTCCCTGCGGCGCTGGTTGACCGTGTCGAATCGCAGCCAGATCGCGAAGGCGCCGATGATGACGACCGCCCCGATGGTCAGGATGATCGCCCGGTCGGCCTCGGGCATGCGCAGCGCCTTGAACGTGGCGGCCAGCAGGATCCAGCCCAGGTTGAGCGGGATCAGCACCTTCCAGCCGAAGGCCATCAGCTGGTCGTACCGGACACGCGGCAGCGAGGCGCGCACCCAGACGAAGAACCCGAACGCGATGACCAGCTTGATGAAGAACCACAGCATCGGCCACCAGCCGGAGTTCGCGCCGTCCCACAGGGAGATCGGCCACGGGGCCCGCCAGCCGCCGAAGAACAGCGTGATCGCCATCGCCGAGACCGTGAAGACGTTCACGTACTCGGCGAGCATGAACATCGCGAACTTCAGCGAGGAGGAGTACTCGGTGTGGAAGCCGCCGACCAGCTCGCCCTCGCCCTCGGGGAGGTCGAAGGGCACGCGGTTCGTCTCGCCCAGCATCGTGATCGCGTAGATCAGGAAGGACGGGATCAGCGAGACCACGTACCAGGACGGCGCCGGGATCGACAGCCCGAAGATGTCCCAGGTGCCGCCGCTCGCCTGCTTCGCCACGATCTCCGAGGTGGACAGCGTGCCCGCCTGGAGGAACACCGCGACGAACGACAGGCCCATCGCGATCTCGTACGACACGACCTGGGCGCTGGAGCGCAGGCCGCCGAGGATCGCGTACGGCGAGCGGGAGCCCCACCCGGCGAGCACGACGCCGTAGACGCCGATCGAGGCGGTGGCCAGGACCAGCAGGACCGCGACCGGCAGGTCGGTGAGCTGCAGCGGCGTCTTGTGGCCGAACATCCACACCATCGGCCCGAACGGCACGACGGAGAAGGCCAGGAAGGCCGGGACGGCGATGATGACCGGGGCCAGGAAGTAGATCACCTTGTCCACGGTGCGTGGCATGATGTCTTCCTTCAGGCCCATCTTCAGGCCGTCGGCCACCGACTGCAGCAGGCCGAACTTGCCTGCCCGGTTGGGGCCGTAGCGGTGCTGCATGCGCGAGATGAGCTTGCGCTCGGTCCACACGCCGAACAGCACGCCCAGCATCAGGAACACGAAGATCGCGACGGCCTTGATGATGCTGATCCACAGGGGATCATGGCCGAAGTCGTTCAGCGTGGGTACGTTGTTCACGACACGCTCCCGATCGTTACGATGTCGCCGCCCACCGCGCGCAGGTCGCGGGTGACCGACAGGCCGGCGGAGTTGGACGGCAGCCACACGACCCGGTCGGGCAGGTCCGCGATCCGCACCGGGACGACCACGTCGTCGCCGATGGTGATCTTCCCGCCGTCCACCGCGCCGATCTCGGCGGCCGTCGCCTCCGACAGCAGCGCCGCCACCTTGCGGGCGGTCCCCGCCAGGTAGGGCTCGCCGTCCTGCATCCGGCCGTCGTCGAGCAGCAGGTGCCAGGTCGCCAGCACCGCCTCGCCCGCCTGCGGCTCCCTGACCGGGCGGCCGGTGACCGCGGGCGCGGCCGGGCGGGTGCCCTTCCACGCGCCGAGCGCGGCCATCTCGCGCCGGGCGGCAGCGGGGTCGGGCAGGCCGAGGTGGACGTCCATCTGGTCGGCGATCGAGGCGATGGCGCGCAGGTCGCTCATCAGGCCCGGGACGGCCGTGGCCACGCCGAACGAGCGGCCCCTGCCCTCCCAGTCGACGAACGTGCCGGACTTCTCGGCCACCGCGGCGACCGGCAGGACCACGTCGGCCCGGTCGGTGACCGCGCTGGCGCGGATCTCCAGGCTGACGATGAACGGCGTGTTCTCCAGCGCCGCCAGGGCCCTGGCCGGGTCGGCAGGTCGTAGGGGTCCACGCCCGCCACGACCAGCGCGTCGACCTCGTCGTTCAGCGCGGCCTCGATGATGCCGGCCGTGTCGCGGCCGGGCTCCTCGGGCAGCGAGGCGACGCCCCACACCCGGGCGACCTCCGCGCGGGCGGTCTCGTCGGCGGCCGGGCGGCCGATCGGCAGCAGGCCCGGCAGGGCGCCCGCCTCCAGCGCGCCGCGCTCACCGGCCCGGCGCGGCACCCAGGCGAGCCGGGCGCCGGTGGCCTGCGAGAGCCGTACGAGCGCGGACAGGGCGCCGGGGGGCGGTGGCGAGCCGCTCGCCCGCGAGGATGATCGCGCCCTCGGGCAGCAGGTCGCCGCCGACGAGGTCGCCGAGCGCCTCGGCCTCGGCGCCGGGCCGCGTGCGGATCAGCGTGCCCTTCATCTTGGCCAGGCCCGGCGTGGCGAACGGCGCCAGCGAGTAGACCTTCAGGCCCCGCTTGCGCGCCGCCTTGCGCAGGCGCAGGAAGACGATCGGCGACTCCTCCTCGGGCTCGAACCCGGCCAGGAGCACGGCCGGGGCCGTCTCCAGGTCGGCGTAGGAGACCTCGATGCCCTTGCCGGCCACGGCGTGGGCGAGGAAGCGCGTCTCCTCCTCGGAGTGCGGGCGGGCCCGGAAGTCGATGTCGTTGGTGCCGAGGGCGATCCTGGCGAACTTGCTGTAGGCGTAGGCGTCCTCGACCGTCAGGCGCCCGCCGACCAGCACGCCGGCCTTGCCGCGGGCCCGCAGCAGGCCCTCGGCGGCGACGGCCAGCGCGTCCGGCCAGGAGGTCGGGACGAGCTTGCCGCTCTCGTCACGGACCAGCGGCGACCGCAGGCGGTCGGGCGCGGTGGCGTAGGTGAAGGCCCACCGGCCCTTGTCGCAGTTCCACTCCTCGTTGACCTGCGGGTCGTCCCCGGCCAGGCGGCGGGTGACCTTGCCGCGGCGGTGGTCGGTGCGCAGCGAGCAGCCCGACGCGCAGTGCTCGCACGCGCTCGGCGTGGAGACCAGGTCGAACGGGCGGGAGCGGAACCGGTAGGCCGCGCCGGTCAGCGCGCCCACCGGGCAGATCTGGATGGTGTTGCCCGAGAAGTAGGACTGGAACGGCTCGCCGTCGGCGACGCCCACCTGCTCCTTGGCCCCGCGCTCGAAGAAGTCGATGAGCGGGTCACCGGCGATCTGCTCGGAGAACCGGATGCAGCGCGCGCACTGGATGCAGCGCTCGCGGTCGAGCAGCACCTCGCTCGACAGCGGGACGGGCTTCTCGAACGTCCGCTTCTGCTCGACGAACCGGCTCTCGCCCTGGCCGTTCGACATGGCCTGGTTCTGCAGGGGGCACTCGCCGCCCTTGTCGCAGACCGGGCAGTCGAGCGGGTGGTTCAGCAGCAGCATCTCCATCACGCCGCGCTGGGCCTTCTCGGCCACCGGCGAGGTGAGCTGCGTCTTGACCACCATGCCCTCGGCGACCTCGATCGCGCAGGACGGCTGCGGCTTGGGGAAGCCGCGGCCGTTGCCCGCGTCCGGGATGTCGACCAGGCACTGACGGCAGTTGGCCGCCGGCGAGAGCAGCGGGTGGTCGCAGAACCGGGGGATCTGGATCCCCAGCAGCTCCGCGGCCCGGATGATCAGCGTGCCCTTGGGGACGCTGATCTGGAAGCCGTCGATGGTCAGGGTGACCATGTCCACGACCGGCTGCTCCGGCTGCGTCGTCTGAACTGTCACTTGGACCCCCACACCGTGGAAGCGGCGGGATCGAACGGGCAGCCGCCGATCTCGAAGTGCTTGAGGTATTCGTCGCGGAACTGCTTCACCGACGAGTGGATCGGGCTCGTGGCACCGTCACCGAGGGCGCAGAACGAGCGGCCGAGGATGTTGTCGGCGATGTCGGTGATCGTGGCCAGGTCCTCCTCGGAGCCCTGGCCCTTCTCCAGCCGCTTGAGCACCTGCTTGAGCCAGTAGGTGCCCTCGCGGCACGGGGTGCACTTGCCGCAGGACTCGTGCGCGTAGAACTCGGTCCAGCGCAGGACGGCCCGGACCACGCAGGTCGTCTCGTCGAAGATCTGCAGGGCGCGGGTGCCCAGCATCGAGCCCTTGGCCCCGACCGACTCGAAGTCGAGCGGCACGTCGAGGTGCTCGGCCGTGAAGATCGGCGTCGAGGAGCCTCCCGGCGTCCAGAACTTCAGCTCGTGGCCCTCGCGGATGCCGCCCGCCATGTCGAGCAGTTCGCGCAGCGTGATGCCCAGCGGGGCCTCGTACTGGCCCGGCCGGGTCACGTGGCCCGACAGGGAGAAGATGCCGAAGCCCTTGGACTTCTCGGTGCCCATCCCGGCGAACCAGTCGGCGCCGTTGGCCACGATGCTCGGCACGCTCGCGATCGACTCGACGTTGTTGATCACGGTCGGGCACGCGTACAGGCCGGCGACCGCCGGGAACGGCGGCTTGAGCCGGGGCTGGCCGCGGTAGCCCTCCAGCGAGTCGAGCAGCGCGGTCTCCTCGCCGCAGATGTACGCCCCGGCGCCGCTGTGCACGACGAGTTCGAGGTCGTAGCCCGAGCCGAGGATGTCCGTCCCGAGGTAGCCCTTCTCGTACGCCTCCCGGACCGCGGCCTGCACCCGGCGGATGACGTGGAGCACCTCGCCGCGGATGTAGATGAACGCGTGGTTGGCCCGGATGGCATAGGACGCGATGATCACGCCCTCGACCAGCGCGTGCGGGTTGGCCATCATGAGCGGGATGTCCTTGCAGGTCCCCGGCTCGGACTCGTCGGCGTTGACCACGAGATAGTGGGCCTTGCCGTCGCCCTGCGGGATGAAGCCCCACTTCATGCCGGTCGGGAAGCCCGCGCCGCCACGGCCGCGCAGGCCGGAGTCCTTCACCATCTGGATGACGGCGTCGGGCTCCATGCCCAGGGCCTTCTTCGCGGCCGCGTACTCGCCGTACCCGTCGAGGGTGAACGAGTCGGCCCGGTCCCAGTTCTTGGTCAGGACCGGCGTAAGGGTGGTCATTCCGCGCTCCCCTCGGCCTTGGGGGCCTCCCAGCCGTTGGCCTTGGCGACCTTCAGGCCCTCCAGCGACGGGCCGGCGGCCGACGGGCCGTCACCGGCCTGGCCGTCGGGCAGACCGGCGAGGACCCGGGACGCCTCCTTGAACGTGCACAGCCGGCGCGGGCCGCGCGTGGGCGCGACCTCCTTGCCCGCACGCAGGTCGTCGACGAGCTGCTTGGCCGACTCCGGCGTCTGGTTGTCGAAGAACTCCCAGTTGACCATCATGACCGGCGCGAAGTCGCAGGCGGCGTTGCACTCCAGCCGCTCCAGCGTGATCTTGCCGTCCGCCGTGGTCTCGTCGTGGCCGACGCCCACGTGCTCGCTGAGCTCTTCCCAGATCTCGTCGCCGCCCATGACCGCGCACAGCGTGTTGATGCAGACGCCGACGTTGTACTCGCCGGCGGGCTTGCGCTTGTACATGGTGTAGAAGGTCGCGACGCCCACGACCTCGGCCTTGGACAGGCCCAGCATCTCGGCGCAGAACTCCTGGCCGTCGTCGGAGATGTAGCCGTCCTCCGACTGCACCAGGTGCAGCAGCGGCAGCAGCGCCGAACGCGGCCGGGGGTAGCGGCCGATGATCTCCTTGGCGTCCGTCTCCAGACGCTCGCGGACCTCGGGCGCGTAACTCATCGGTCCACACCTCCCATGACCGGGTCGATCGAGGCGACCGCGGAGATGACGTCGGCGACCATGCCGCCCTCGCACGTCGCGGGCACCGCCTGCAGGTTCGTGAACGACGGGTCGCGGAAGTGGACCCGGTAGGGCCGGGTGCCGCCGTCGCTGACCACGTGCGCGCCGAGCTCGCCGCGCGGGGACTCGACCGAGGCGTACGCCTGCCCGGCCGGCACCCGGAAGCCCTCGGTCACCAGCTTGAAGTGGTGGATCAGGGCCTCCATGGAGCTGCCCATGATGTGGGCGATGTGGTCGGGCGAGTTGCCGAGGCCGTCGGGGCCGAGCGCGAGCTGCGACGGCCACCCGATCTTCTTGTCCTCGATCATCACCGGGCCGCCCTTGAGCGGGCCGGACAGCCGGTCGAGCGCCTGCTCGATGATCTTGAGGGACTCCTCCATCTCGGCCACGCGGACGAGGTAGCGGCCGTACACGTCGCAGGTGTTCTGCGTCGGCACCTCGAACTCGTACGTCTCGTAGCCGCAGTAGGGCTGCGACTTGCGCAGGTCCCACGGCAGGCCGGCGGCGCGCAGCATGGGCCCGGTGACGCCGAGCGCCATGCAGCCGGTCAGGTCGAGGTAGGCCACGTCCTTGGTGCGCCGGGTGTAGACCGGGTTGGCGTCGAGGAGCTTGCGCATCTCCTTGATCCGCCCCGGCATGATCTTGAGGAACTCGCCGATCTTGTCGACCGCGCCGGCCGGCAGGTCGACGCTGACGCCGCCCGGCCGGACGTACGCCATGTTCATCCGCAGACCGGTGATGTACTCCATCAGGTCGAGCACCATCTCGCGCTCGCGGAAGCCGAACAGCATCGGCGTCGTCGCGCCCAGCTCCATGCCGAACGTCGCGATCGCGACCAGGTGCGAGGAGATCCGGGTGAGCTCCATCGTCAGGACCCGGATGGCCTGCGCCCGGTCCGGGATCCTGTCGGTGATCCCGAGGAGCTTCTCGACGCCCATGCAGTAGGCGGTCTCGTTGAAGATCGGCGCGAGATAGTCCATGCGGGTGACGAACGTGACCCCCTGGGTCCACGTCCGATACTCCATGTTCTTCTCGATGCCGGTGTGCAGGTAGCCGATCACCGTGCGGGCCTCGGTCACGGTCTCGCCGTCGAGGGTCAGCACGAGCCGGAGCACGCCGTGGGTCGACGGGTGCTGCGGGCCCATGTTGACGACCAGGCGCTCGTCGGCCGACTCGCTGACGGTCTTGACCAGCTCGTCCCAGTCCTGACCGGCGACGTCGTAGATCCGGCCCTCGGTCTCGGTGGTGCTCACGACGCTCTCCTCGCTGCCCTCGTCCACTCGTGCAGGTCGCCGCGGATGCTCACGAGTACGACCTCCTCCGGTCCGGCGCGGGGACCTCGGCGCCGCGGTACTCGACCGGGATTCCGCCGAGCGGATAGTCCTTGCGCTGCGGGTGCCCCTCCCAGTCGTCCGGCATCTCGATCCGGGTCAGCGCCGGGTGGCCGTCGAAGACGATTCCGAAGAAGTCGTACGTCTCGCGCTCATGCCAGTCGTGCGTGGGGTAGACCTGAACCGTGGAGGGGATGTGCGGGTCGGCGTCGGGGCAGGAGACCTCCACCCGGATGCGCCGGTTGTGCGTGATGGAGCACAGGTGGTAGACGGCGTGCAGCTCCGCGCCCGTCTCCTCGGGGTAGTGCACGCCCGAGACGCCGAGCGACAGCTCGAACCGCAGCGCGGCGTCGTCGCGCAGGTGCCGCATCACCTCGGGCAGCCGTTCGCGCCGCACGTGGAAGGTGATCTCGCCGCGGTCGACGACCACGCGCTCGATGGCGTCGGCGAACGCCGGCTCCAGCGCGTCGGCCACCTCGTCGAAGTACGACCCGTACGGCCGGCTGCTGGACAGCTTCGGCGGGCGGCGGACGACCAGGCGGTTGTAGCCGGAGGTGTCGCCGCTGTCCTTGACGCCGAACATGCCCCTGCGGGCGACGGGCTCCTCGGGCAGCCCGGGCAGGTTCTCGGTGGTCACTTCCCGGCCCCCTGGTCGATCAGCGGCAGCGTACGCAGCGCCTGGAGCTCCAGCTCCTCGATCTGCTTCTCGCGGTGCGCGCCGAACTTCATGTTCTGAATCTTGTCGTGCAGCTTCACGATGGCGTCGATCAGCATCTCCGGGCGCGGCGGGCAGCCGGGCAGGTAGATGTCGACCGGCACCACGTGGTCCACGCCCTGCACGATGGCGTAGTTGTTGAACATGCCGCCGCTGGACGCGCAGACACCCATCGCGATGACCCACTTGGGCTCGGCCATCTGGTCGTAGATCTGGCGGAGGACGGGCGCCATCTTCTGCGACAGGCGACCGGCCACGATCATCAGGTCGGCCTGGCGCGGGGACGCGGAGGCGCGCTCCATGCCGAAGCGGGCCAGGTCGTGCTTCGGGCCGCCGGTGGCCATCAGTTCGATGGCGCAGCACGCGAGACCGAAGGTCGCAGGCCAGACGGAGTTCTTCCGGGCCCAGCCGGCCACCTGCTCGACGGTGGTGAGGACGAACCCGCTCGGGAGTTTCTCTTCAAGACCCATGGCTAATCCCAATCGAGGCCGCGACGCCGCCACACATAGGCGTACGCCACGAGAACGGTGACGATGAACAGCACCATCTCGACGAGCCCGAACACGCCGAGTTTGTCGAAGGCCACCGCCCACGGATAGAGGAAGATGATCTCGATGTCGAACACGATGAACAGCATCGCGGTGATCATGTACTTCAGCGGGAAGCGGCCGCCGCCGACCGGCTGCGGAGTGGGCTCGATGCCGCACTCGTAGGCGTCCAGTTTCGCGCGGTTCCAGCGCTTCGGCCCGGTGAAGGGCGCGATACTCACGGAGAACACGGCGAATCCCGCCGCGAGGACCGCGAGCACCACGATCGGCACATACAGCTCCATGGCTACATGTCCTCGCTTACTCGGTGAATTTGGGCGATCACGAGAATGCCGGAGAGCGCGGCCGGCCGCGCGGCCACCTGCGGGGCCGGCGGCGATGTGCGCGTCGTCTCGGTCATGCGGGCTTCAGTCATGCTGGCTTCGGTCATGATGGCGGAGCCACCTTGGACAGGGCGTTGATTATGCGGTCGGAGGCGTCGCCCCGCCGGTCTGTGAGATTAGCGAGCAGCTTGAAGGCGAATCTCATCAGGGTGGGATGGGGCATCCCGTGCCGGGTGGCGAAGCTCATCACTCCCGGCCTTCCGATCGCCTCCACGAACAGGCGGCCGAGGGTGAAGTATCCCCCATGGGCGTCTTTGAGGATACGCGGGTAGGCAAGTAACACGCGCTCACGCTGGGCGGGCGTCGGCCGGGACAGCGCCTGGACGATCACCTCGGCCGCGGTCCGGCCGGTCTCCATGGCGTACGCGATGCCCTCGCCGTTGAACGGGTTGATCGACCCGCCCGCGTCGCCCACGAGAACCAGCCCGCGGGTGTAGTGCGGCTGCCGGTTGAAGCCCATCGGCAGCGCGGCGCCCCTGATCGGGCCCGTCATGTTCTCGTCGGTGAAGCCCCACTCCGCCGGCGTGTTCTTCATCCAGCGCCGCAGCAGGTCGCGGTAGTCGATGTTCTTGAACGCCTCGCTGGTGTTCAGCAGGCCGAGGCCGACGTTGGAGGTGCCGTCGCCGACGGGGAAGATCCAGCCGTAGCCGGGGAGCAGCCGGTCGCCGTCCCACAGTTCGAGCCACGTCTCCAGGTAGTCGTCGTCGTGCCGGGGGCTCTTGTAGTAGGTGCGCACCGCCACGCCCATCGGGCGGTCCTCGCGCTTGTGCAGGCCCATCGCGATCGACAGCCGGGTCGAGTTGCCGTCGGCCGCCACCACGAGCCGCGAGCGGTAGGACACCTCCTCGCCGTCCGCCTTGGCCGTCACGCCCACGACGTGGCCGCTGCGCTCGTCGAGCACCGGGCCTGTAACGTTCACGCCCTCGCGCAGCCGGACGCCCGCGCGCTCGGCGTGCCTGGCGAGGATCTGGTCGAAGTCGGCGCGGGTGCGCACGAGGCCGAAGTCGGGGTAGCTCGACAGCTCGGGCCAGTCGAGTTCGAGGCGCACGCCGCCGCCGTAGACGCGCAGCCCCTTGTTCCTGATCCAGCCGGGCGCGTCGATGTCGACGCCCATGGCGACGAGTTCCTTCACCGCCCGCGGGGTCAGCCCGTCACCGCAGACCTTCTCACGCGGGAAGCGCGTCTTCTCCAGCAGCAGCACGTCGAGACCGGCGCGGGCGAGGTGGAAGGCCGTCGTCGCACCCGCGGGACCCGCACCGACGACGATGACGTCGGCGTCGACATCTCTCCGCGTCACGCGGGCTTGCTCGCTCACGGGGGACCTATCCGTTCCAGGGAAGGAAGGCCTCGAATTGGTTTAGACCTTCGTGCCTTTGTGAACAACTTCACAAACTGTCGCGCCGCAGTCTAACCCCTATCCGGCGCACAGTGTCAGAGGGGTATGGCCAAGCACGCCTCATCACGCTTTGACCGCCCGATGCAGGGCCACGATGCCGAGGGTGAGGTTGCGCCAGGCCACCTTCCGCCAGCCGGCCTCCTGGATGATCCCTGCCAGCGCCTCCTGGTCTGGCCAGGCCCGGATCGACTCGGCGAGGTACTCGTAGGAGTCGGGGTTCGAGCTGACCATCCGGGCCACCGGCGGCAGCAGCTTCATCAGGTACTGCGAGTAGACGAGGTCGAACGACTTGGGCGTCGGCCGGGAGAACTCGCAGATCACCAGCCTGCCGCCCGGACGGGTCACCCGCAGCATCTCGCGCAGCGCCTGCCCGGTGTCGGCCACGTTGCGCAGGCCGAAGGAGATCGTCACCGCGTCGAACGTGTCGTCGCGGAACGGCAGGCGCAGCGCGTCGCCCGCGACGAACGTCACCCCTCGCACGCCCCCGCCGTACAGGCCGGAGCCGCCGCGCCGCTCGACGCCCGTGCGGAGCATGCCGAGCGAGAAGTCGCAGGCGATCGCCCGCGCCCCGAGCGCGGTGAACGCGTCGGTCGAGGTGCCGGTGCCCGCGGCGAGGTCGAGGACCAGCTCGCCGGGCCCGGCGTCGATCGCCGCCGCGGTGGCCTTCCGCCACAGGCGGTCCTGGCCGAGCGAGAGGACGTCGTTGACCAGGTCGTAGCGCCGGGCCGTGCGATCGAACATCGCGGCGACCTCGTGCGGCTGCTTGTCCAGCGATGCGCGCGTCATGCACGCAAGCCTAGGCGGCGACGGGCGCGCCCCCTCACCGCCGCCACCGTATGAGCGGAACGTAGTTCTCCGATTACGCTGCGTCTGCTAGAAATTGGGGAATGCGCGTCACCACCGCACTGCTCCCAGTCGCATCGCTCGTCACATGCGCCACCGTCCTCCCCGCCGTCCCGGTGTCCGCCGGGGTGCCGCAGCCCCGCGTGGCCTCGGAGAACCCGGTGAACACCACTCCGCACGTGCTGGACGGCATCGTCACCGCGTTCGCGCTGGTCGGCCGCACCGTCGTCGTGGGCGGCGAGTTCAGCGCGGTCCGCGAGGCCCGGGGCGGGGAGGACCTGCCGCGGGCGAACGTCTTCGCCTTCGACCTCTACACCGGGCGCGTCCTGCGCGACTTCGCACCGGACCTCGACGGGCCGGTGGCCGCGCTGGCCGCAGGTCCCGGCGGCACGGTCTTCGTGGGCGGCGCGTTCGGCGCGCCTTCCCGGGGACTGGTCCGCCTCCGCGTGTCCGACGGCGCCCCCGTCGACAGTTTCTCCGCCCCCGTCTACGGCGGGGAGGTCACCAGCCTCGTACGGCTGGGCGGCGCGCTCTACGTCGGCGGCGACTTCAGCAGGATCGGCCGCAGCCCGCGCACCGCGCTGGCCCGGGTGGACGCCGAGACCGGCACGGTGGACCCCCGGTTCACCGTCACGCCCGGCGACGGGCGCCGCGGCGATCCCCGGATCTACGCGATGGCGGCGGTCCGCGACCGCTTAGTGGTGGACGGCTCGTTCACCACGCTCGACGGCCTGCGCCGCCCGCAGCTCGGCGTGATCGACCTGACGACCGGGCGGGTGGCCGACTGGGGCACCGAGGCGTACGCCCCGGCGTGCAAGCCGGACTTCCCGTCGTACGTGCGGGGGCTCGACCTGTCTCCCGACGGGCGCTACTTCGTGGTCGTCACGACGGGCGGGCCGGCGCCGCGCACGTCCAAGCTGTGCGACTCGGCCGCGAGGTTCGAGACGTACGCGAAGGGCGAGGCGGTCCGTCCGACCTGGGTGAACCTGACCGGAGGGGACTCCCTGTACGCGGTCGCGGTCACGGGGTCCGCCGTCTACGTGGGCGGACATCAGCGCTGGTTGGACAACCCCCGGGGCGCCGACACGGCCGGTCCCGGAGCGGTCCACCGGCCCGGGATCGGGGCGATCGACCCGGTCACGGGCAGGGCGCTGCGCTGGAACCCCACGCGGGAAAGGGGAATCGGGGTAAAGGCCTTCCTGACCGTAAAGACAGGTCTTTTGGTGGGAAGCGACACGACGGAGCTCGGGCATGAGTACCATGCCCGCGTCGGCATGTTCCCGACGACCTAGTTCTTCCCCGCCTCCCGCCGTTTCCCGGCGATGCGCTCGCTCACCGCGTCGCGCTGTTTGGTCAGCAGCACATAGCTGGCCAGGCCGCTGACCAGGACCGCGAGCAGGAGCAGTGGGAACGACCGCAGGCCGACGAGATACAGGACGCCGAGGGCCACGGCGAACAGGCCGAGGCGCGAAAGGGTGTAAACGACAACCGGATGCACAGCGTCGAGGTTACGTCACTCTCCCGACGCGCCGGTCTCTCTTCGCATCTGCTGCGGGCACTGCTAGTGTTCACAACAAGGCGCTTTTGTAAAGAAACACCCATGAGCGCCCCAAAGAGGCTCTATCATATAACAATCGGGCACTGAGCCGGTAACAACCCGTGATCTTCTGCGAAAACCACGGATAAATCAGGCTTCGCTCGGCACACTGGTTACCTGTCCGCCCGCTGCAGGACGCGGGACGCGAGGGGGAGAGATTGTGGAGAGTAGCAGCGAGCGACTGCTGACTCCTGGAGAGGTTGCCGCTCTCTTCAGGGTCGACCCGAAGACCGTGACCCGTTGGGCCGCGGCCGGGCGCATCAGCAGCATCCGTACCCCCGGGGGGCACAGGCGGTTCCGTGAATCGGAAGTGCATGCCCTCCTTCGCGGTGAGGACGTCCTCACGGCCGAACGGCCGAACGGCGACTCCCCGCGAGTCTGACGCAGTACCAGCACCGGGTGATCCTGCGCGCTACCCGGACGCCGCAGGGTCACCGGAGTCAGCCCCACGTCGAGTCTGCGTCCCCGGCCTGTCCTGCTCCCTTGCCGGGAACGTCAGTCCTGCTCCGCCTTGAAGGCCAGGAACGCCTGCTCGAGCGCGTCGTCGCCCTCACGCCAGCGGCGCCGCCGTTCGGCGTCCTCCTCCTCGGTGATCGACTCGGCCAGCCAGCGTTCGTAGTCCGGCTCTCCCGGCGCGACCTCGACGTACGCGTTGCCGATGAGGCGCCCGTCATCGGTGGTGAGTGACCTGGGCACGCGCAGCGTCCCGTCGCCGAGCCGGATCACGTACATCCGAATCACCTAGATTCCGTAACGCCGGTTGAAGAAGAGCATGACGTTGAGGGCGGCCCGCGTGTCCCCGCCCAGCATGTCGACCAGGGCCGGACGCTGCCGGGACGCGATCGCCGCGAACGCGTCGGCGAAGAACTCCTTGCGCCCCAGGCCGCCGGGCTGCCGGTGGAACGACGACGCGAACAGCGGCAGGCACTCCTCGTAGAGCGCCGCGAACTCCGGGGAGTCCGACACCCACTCTCCCGGACCGGCGTCCACGTCGTCCAGCGCATGTCCGACTTCGTGCATCATCACGTCCGGCGTGGGCGACGGCCGGTCCCCCACCACGATCTTGCGGTCGCCGTACGCGCCGGCGCAGATGTCCCAGGTGGCTCGTCCCGACGGCAGCGGCGCGCCGCGCAGGTAGCCCATGTCGTCCAGGTCGGGCACCCCGCCGCGCCCGACGTAGATGCCTTCGAGCCCGATGGCGAGCTTGGTCTTGAGCTGCTCGGGCAGGCTCGCCAGGCTGTCCACGGCCCGTACGGCGTCGGCGGAGGGAGGCCCTTCCGCGGCGTCCCACTCGCGGTACAGGATGCGCTCCAGCGGCCCGCAGTGCCGCCTGCCGTCCCGCAGGTCGGGCGCGTCGGGAGGGTGCGGCGCGGCCCGCGTCGGCAGGTCGTCGAGCTCGAAGTCCTGCCAGGTGTACTGCGGCCGGTCGTCCACCACGGGCGCGGTCACGGTGTGGGCCCGGTCCACCGGCTGCTCCGGCTGCTCTGGTGGCCAGCCGGGCCAGTCGGATCCCCATTGCCCGTCCCACTGCCTGCGACGGCCCTGCGGCCGTTCCCCGGGCCGGTCCTGGGTGCGCTCCACCGTACGGTCGGCGGCGGCCCGGTCGGAGACACGGTCGGTGACACGATCGGGAGGGCGTTCGGGGAGGTCCGTACGGCGGTGGGAGGACCAATAGGGCCCTCGCTGCCACCACCGCGACCCCCGCCGGTGGCGGCCCCTGTCGCCCGGCTCCGCCATCGCACCCCTCTGTCAGGCTCCGCGTTCCCGGCATGCCGTGTACCGGTCCACCGTACGATGCCCGGCTGTCCCCGTCACCCCGAAGGCCGACACGATCAGTCGCCGGCATGGCTTACCGTGTGGGCATGCCTAGCGTGATTATCGGCCTGGCGCTGCTTGCCCTCTGGCTTTACTGCCTGTTCGACGTGATCACGACCCCCGAGGAGGACGTGCGCAACCTCCCCAAGTTCATGTGGGTCCTCATCGTGATCTTCCTGGCGGACGTGGGCGCGCTGACCTGGCTCCTCGTGGGTCGCCCCCGTGCCCGGCACGCCATGTACGCGTCGGGTGGCGGCCAGTGGGTCCAGAGCGGCGACGCGCCCCGCGGCCCCGACGACGACCCCGAGTTCCTGCGCAGCCTGGAGCGGCGCCTGCGCGACGAGGACTGATGCCCCCCTCGGGCGCCGCCCCCTCCCTCAGGCGCCGCCCGTCACTTCGGCACGTCGGCGTAGGAGTGCAGACCCGAGAAGAAGATGTTGACGCCGATGAGGTTGAACAGCAGACAGCCGAAGGCGACCAGCGAAATGATCATCGCGGCCTTGCCGCGCCACCCGGCCGTCGCCCGGGCGTGGAGGTAGGCGGCGTAGACCACCCACGTGACGAACGCCCAGACCTCCTTGGGGTCCCAGCCCCAGTAACGGCCCCACGCCCGGTCGGCCCACAGCGCGCCGGCGATGACGGCGAAGGTCCAGATCGGGAAGGAGATGACGATCGCGCGGTGCGCGACGCGCTCCAGACCCTCCCGGCTCGGCAGCACCGACGGCCGCCCGTCCTTGCGGATCAGGTAGAGGATCGCGCAGACGCCCGCCACGATGAACAGCCCGCTGGCCACGATCGCCGCCGTGACGTGGATCGCGATCCAGTAGGAGTGCAGCGCGGGCATCACCGGGCCCGCCTGGACGTGCAGGAACAGCACGGCGAAGCCCAGCCCGAGCGCCGCGGTCACGGTGACGAACGCACCGAGGTAGCGGATCGGCTGGCGGATCAGCAGCGCGAGGAACGCGGTGACGGCGGCGAAGCAGATGGCCACCACGAACTCGTACATGTTGGCCCACGGCCACCGGTCGACGGCGATGCCGCGGGTGAGGATGCCGGCGAGGTTGCCGGCCCACGCGATCCAGGTGAGGACCACGCCGATGGTTCCCGCCCGGACCGCCCACGCGGCCGGCTGCGGGCCTGAATCCTGGGTTGTGTCCCCCGTCGCGTCCTCCGGCAGCGCGGGACCGCCCGCGCCGACCAGCTCCCGACGTCGTACGGCCACGACCGTGCGGGCCCGGCCGAAGGCGAGATCCAGCGCGTAGCAGATCATCGCGGCGAGATACAGCAGGACGGTGACCAGGATGAGCTGGTCGCTCAGCGTGGCGAGACTCTCGTTGACCTCGGCGGGCATCACTCACTCCTCGTCCGGGCGGGTGCCCGGCGCAGCGTTTCCGGTGGGCGCGTCCGGCGCGACGTGCCCGGCGCTCCCGGGCTCGTCCGGCTCGCCGCCCCGATCGCCGCCCTGGTCACCGGCGGGCGCGTCGCGGCCGTCCGGCTCGTCGGCGGGCGCGTCGCCGCGCAGGGCGGTGACGATCTGGGCGAACTCCTCGGCGAAGGCCGCGCCACCGCCTTCGGTGCGGGTCAATCCTCCCACCGTGACCGTCCCGTCCTTCACCCGCACCCAGAGACGGCGGCGGCGGACCGTGAGGGACAGCACGAGCCCGATCACCGCGGCGGCCGCCGCCAGCAGGGCGGGCTCCCGGCCGGGGTCGTAGGTGATCTGAAGGCTGATCCACTCCTTGACGCCGGTGAACTGGATCTTCCCGGCGCCGTCGGCGAGCTCCTTGGTCTCGCCCACGTTGAGCGGGGTCGGCTGGGCCGACATCTTGCCGAGCGGCTTCAGGTTGGTGGTGTCGAGCTGATACACCGACTGCGGCTGCCCCGACTTCAGGCCCAGGTCGCCCGCGAACGGGAAGACCTGCACGGTCGGGTTCGCGGCGCCCGGGAAGACGGACACCCAGGCGTCGCCGTTCGGCACGGTCGTGGGCAGGAAGCGCGCCAGGAACCCGAGCTGGGTCGGCTGGGCGTCCGGCACCTTGATCACGCACTCGGACGTGTACGTGGCCTGGTCGTCGGCCAGGCACGGCACCGGGCCGTCGTAGGCCACCTGGCCCTTGCCGTCGGTCACCCGGAACGTGGGGGCGTAGCCGTGCCCGATCAGGTAGGTGAGCGTGCCGTTCACGTCGAGCGGGTCGTTGACCTTGAGGTCCACCTCGCGCGGCGCGGCCGTCGGCGAGTCCTGCACGGTCAGCTTGGCCAGGTAGTCGAGCGGCTGGCCCTGCTTCTCCCCCGCGGCGACGTAGCTGGCCTGGAAGTCCTTCAGGGTGAAGGAGAACGGCTCCAGCGACTCGGCGGTGACCCGGCTGCCGGGCATGAAGCGGTCGTAGGCCGCCACGGCGTTGGAGAAGCCGTCGCCCTCCACCACCAGCACGTTGCCGCGGTAGCCGAACAGCCCTCCGGCGCCGACGGCGAACAGCAGCACGAGCAGCGCGACGTGGAACAGGAGATTGCCGGTCTCGCGGAGGTAGCCCTTCTCGGCCGCCACCCAGCCGTCGCCGGTGACCACCCGGAACCGCCTGCGCCTGAGCGCGGCGGCGGCCTGCTCCAGGGTGAGACCGCCCTCGAACGCCTCGCTGTGCGGCAGGCGCAGGAGGTTGCGCGGCGCGGCGGGCGGGCGGCGCCGGATCTCCTTGATGTGCGTCAGCGCGCGCGGGAACACGCAGCCGGCGAGCGAGATGAACAGCAGCAGGTAGATCGCGGCGAACCAGGGCGAGCTGAAGACGTCGAACAGCCAGAACCGGTCGAGCCACTTCGCCTGGGTCGGGTTGTCCTTGAAATACTGCGCGACCCGGCCCGGATCGACGCTCCGCTGCGGGTAGATGGACCCGGGGACCGAGCCGAGCGCGAACAGGAACAGCAGGATCAGGGCCGTGCGCATCGAGGTGAGCGTGCGCCAGGCCCAGCGCGTCCAGCCGATCGGGCCCAGGCCGACGGGCTTCGTCCGCTCCTGCGCCTGTGCCTCGTCCACGGGCTTCTCCCGTACGGCGGAGGCGAGATCGTCGGGGGCGCTCATCAGATCACCGGCCTGAAGCCGCCGACCCACACCTGCAGGTGGACGATGATCTCCGACCACTGCCCGGTCACGAGCAGCACGCCGACGGCCACGAGCATCGCGCCGCCGACCTTGGTGATCAGCGGGGTGTGGCGGCGCACCGCCTTGAACGCGTGGAGCGCCTTGCGGTAGGCCAGCCCCGCCAGCACGAACGGCAGGCCGAGGCCCAGCGCGTACGCGAAGGCGAGGGCGGCGCCGCGCAGCGCGCTGCCCTGGTTCACCGAGAGCGTCATCACCACCGCCAGCGTCGGACCGATGCACGGCGTCCAGCCGAGGCCGAAGACGACCCCGAGCAGTGGGGCCGTCGCGATCCCGGCCGCGGGAAGCCGGTGGATGCGCAGGTCACGCTGGAGGCCGGGGACGACTCCCACGAAGGCCAGCCCGAGGACGATCGTCACCACCCCGAGGACCTTGGTGATCACGTCGGCGTTGCCGTGCAGCGCCGCGCCGAGGCTGCCGAACAGCGCGCCACCCAGCACGAACACGACCGCGAACCCGAGCACGAAGAGCGCGCTGCCGAGCACCATCCGGCCCCGCTTGGGGTCGCCGCTCATGCCCGTGACGTACGACAGGTAGCCGGGGACCAGCGGCAGCACGCACGGCGAGACGAACGAAACGAGCCCGGCGGCCGCGGCGATCGGCGCGGCCAGCAGCAGCGACCCGGTCGCGACGGTGCTGCCGAGGTCACTCATCGGTCACCTTGGTGACGGCCGACAGCAGGTCGTCGTACTTGACCGCGCCGAGCGCGCGGGCGGCGATGCGGCCCTGAGAGTCGATGATCAACGTGGAGGGGATGGCGGCGGGCGGCACCGTGCCCTGGAACTGCAGCAGCACCTTGCCGCTCTGGTCGTAGATGCTCGGGTAGCCGGGCTGGACGGCCCGGTCGTACGCCTGCGCGGACGCCTCGAGGTCCTTGAAGTTGACGCCGAGGAACTCCACGCCCTTGGACTTGGTGGTCGCCGCGATGTCCTTGAGCGTGGGCGCCTCCGCCCGGCAGGGCGCGCACCAGGAGGCCCAGAAGTTGAGCACGTGGACCTTGCCCGCGGTCAGCGTGGCGGTGCCGCCGTCGAGGGTCTTCCCCTCGATCACGGGCGCCTTGTGACGCTGCGCGGCGGCGAAGAACTCGACGCGGCCGTCCCCCGCGACGAACCGCGTGTCGCCGGAGCGGGGCTGGGCCGCCTGGCCGCCCGCGCAGCCGGCGAGGGCCGTCACGGCCACTGCCGCGGCGGCGAGCGCGGTCAGGCGCTTGGCGGACACGCGGTTGGCGGACAGGCGCTTGGCGGACACGGGAGGAGGATCTCCTTGTACTACAACCGGTAGAGCTGTAAGCCTACCGACCGGTGCGGGTGCCCCGTTCGCCGGGTCACACGCCGGGGACGGATCGCGAACCGGGCCTCTCCTCGTCCTCCGGGCCGGCCCGAAAAGCGTCGGGGAGCGCCTCGTCGGCCTTGTCGAACAGCGCGGCCTCGCCCTGCGGCGGCGTGCCGGCCCTGAGCAGCGCGCCCGCGGGCTCGCTGTAGCCGACGCTGATGAGCCGATCACCCTCGAAGGTCAGGCTGGTGAGGCTGGCGAGCGCACACTGACGGCGCCGGGGGTCGTGCCACAGCCGCCTGCCCTCGGCCGCCAGCCGGATGATCCAGATGGGCAGCTGGTGGCTGACCAGCAGCGCCTCGTGGCCGCGCGCCGCCGCCCGCGCGTCGTCCACGACCGCCTTCATACGTGCGACGACCTGGGTGTACGGCTCGCCCCACGACGGTCGGAACGGGTTCCTGAAGTGGCGGTAGGAGCGGGGGTCGCGGAACACGTTGTCGCTGCCGGTCATCCGCAGGCCCTCGAAGACGTTGCCCGCCTCGGTCAGCCGCTCGTCGGTCGTCACTTCCAGGCCCAGGACCCGGGCGGCCGGCGCCGCGGTCTCCTGGGCGCGCTCCATGGGCGAGCTCCACACCGCGACGATGTCCCTGCCCTCGACGGCCTTGGCGACCACCTCGGCCATCCGGCGGCCGGTCTCGGACAGGTGGTAGCCCGGCAGCCTGCCGTACAGGACCCCACGGGGATTGTGAACCTCACCGTGCCGGAGCAGGTGAACGATGGTCATCTCTGTCATGACCTGGACAGCCTACCCGCCGGGCAGCTCGGAGCACGCGGAGCGTAGCGCGTCGGCGGCGGCGCGGATCGCGGGACGCCGGGCGGCGTCGGTCCGCCAGACCGCGTAGATCCGCCGCACCGGCGGCGGCTGGACGGCCAGGACGGCGACGCCCTCGGGCAGCGGTCCCCGGCCCAGCCGGGGGATGAGCGCGCAGCCGTGGCCCTCGGCGACCAGCGCGAGCTGGGTGGGGTACTCGTCGGCCATGCAGACGATCCGCGGCTCCCGTTCCTCGGAGCGCAGCAGGAACACCAGGAAGTCGTGACACACCGTGCCGGGGGTCGAGCTGATCCAGTTGTCGCCGGCGAGATCGCTCAGCCGCACCCGGTCGGCGTTCACCAGGGGATGGTCGGCCGGCACGACGACGTCGGCCACGTCGTCGAGCAGCGCCGCGCGCGACAGGCCCTCGGGCAGCGCCATCGGCCGGTTGAGCCAGTCCTGCAGGACGGCGAGGTCGAGGTCGCCGCGCGCCAGTTCGCGGATCTGCCGCTCCGGCTCCCTCTCGTAGACGAGCAGGTCGAGATCGGGATGCTGCCTCTTGAGCGTGGTCAGGGCGCGCGGCACGATGCCGCGGGCCGCGGTGGGGAAGGCGGCCATGGTCAGCTTGCCGACCACCGCCCCGCGCAGCGCCTCGAAGTCGGCCTCCGCCGTCTCCACGAGCGCGAGGATGCGCTCGGCGTGCTCGGCGAGCAGCCCGGCGGCGTCGGTCAGCTTGACCCCGCGCCCGTTGCGTTCGATCAGGACGGCGCCGGTCTCCCGTTCGAGCTTGGCGAGCTGCTGGGAGATCGCCGAAGGGGTCACCATCAGCGCCTCGGCCGCCGCGCCCACGGAGCCGTAGACCGACACGGCGTGCAGGGCCTTCAGCCGGTTCAGATCCAACATGTAGACAGTCTAAACCGTTCTCCTTAGAAAAACTTGTTTGCGCTCAACTGTTTAGCGATGCGACAATATAGCCATGAGAATCTTCAACAAGCTCTTCACGAAGCCCACCCGCTCCGAGCAGACCTCCTATCTGGAGACCCTGGCGAGGCAGGCCCGGCAGACCCGCGAGCGCCGCCCCTCCTCCTCGCGCTGATTCCCCGTTCCATGCGGTTCCCGCCCCCGGAAGGCACCCCCCTCCCCGCCTCCCGCTGATCCTCGCCCTCGCATGCCAATCGGGGGACAATGGGTAAGGGTCACGAGATTGAGTGGAACGGCTACCGTGAGTGACGAGGATGACACTAAAGTGCACGACGTGAGCAGCGCACTCGAGTACTGGCCGGCACCGCCCCCCTGGGGGTGGACCGCGGACGACCTCGATCATCTGCCTTCGGAGGGCCCGAACGGCGAGCCCGACTTCTTCAAACGCGTCGAGCTGATCGATGGAGCACTTGTCTTCATGTCCCCCCAGCGGCGATTCCACCAGAGCCTCATCCGCGGCCTGAACGAACGTCTCAACTCTCAGTCCCCAGCGCACCTGACCGCCGTTGACCAAATGGACGTCAAGCTGGGGCCTCGGACGCGTCCGTGCCCGGATGTGATGGTCATCGACGCCGAGGCGGCGGCGGACATGAACCGTACCTATTACGAGGCGCGGGAGGTCCATCTCGTGATCGAGATCGTCTCTCCCGAGTCGGTGGAGCGCGACCGCAAACTCAAGCCGCTGCGATACGCCGAGGCGGGCATCCCGCACTTCTGGCGAGTGGAGGAGAGCGACGGGCGTCCCGTCGTCTACGTGTACGAACGGGACCCCGCCACGGGCGCGTACACGCCGACCGGGATCCACCACGGGCATCTGGCGGTGCAGGTGCCCTTCCCGGTCGAGGTGGATCTCGATCAGTTGGTGAAGTGAGTCAGGCCCCTGCGGCGGTTCCGGGGACGTTCGGGAAGTGACAGGCCACCTGACGGCCCGCGACCGGGCGCAGGGCCGGGCGTTCGGTGCGGCACCGGGCCTGCGCCACCGGGCACCTGGGGTGGAAGGAACAACCGGCCGGCCGGTCGATGGGACTCGGGACGTCCCCGGTGAGCACGACGCGCTCGCGGCGGGACGCCCCCGTGCCGTCGTCGATCTCCGGTACGGCCGACAGCAGGGCGTCGGTGTAGGGATGCGCGGGCGCGGCGTAGAGCTCCTCCGCCTCGGCCACCTCCACGACCTCGCCCAGGTACATCACCGCGATCCGGTCGGACACGTGCCGCACCACGCCGAGGTCGTGGGCGATGAAGACGTACGTGAGGCCCAACTCCTCCTGCAGGTCGGAGAAGAGGTTGAGTACCTGGGCCTGCACCGAGACGTCCAGCGCCGAGACCGGCTCGTCGGCCACGACCAGCGCCGGATTCAGCGCGATCGCCCGCGCGATGCCGATGCGCTGGCGCTGCCCTCCAGAGAACTCGTGGGGGTAGCGGTCGAGGTGCGCCCTGGTCAGACCGACCAGGTCGAACAGCTCGGCGACCCGCTTCCTGATCGCCGCCGCATCGCCGTACCTGTGGATGCGCAGCGGCTCGGCGACGGCGTCGCCCGCCGTGCGGCGCGGGTTCAGGGAGGCGTACGGGTCCTGGAAGACCAGTTGCATGGCGGGACGCAGCGGGCGGAGCGCGCGGCGCGACAGCGTGGTGATGTCGCGGCCCTGGAACTCCACCGTGCCCGACGTGAGGTCGGTGAGCCTGACCAGGCAGCGGCCGAGCGTGGACTTGCCGCACCCCGACTCGCCCACCACACCGAGCGTCTCGCCGCTCCGGACCTCCAGCGAGACTCCGTTCACGGCCTGTACGGCACGGCCCCGGCCGGCGCGGAAGTGCTTGACCACATCCGTGGCCTTCAGCAGGGTGCTCAACGCGTCTTCTCCTCTTCCGGCAGCCAGCAGGCGTCCAGATGACCGGCGGTCCCACTGAGCGGCGGCGCCTCGGCGCACGCGGCGAAGCGGTGGGCGCAGCGGTCGGCGAACGGGCACCCCTGCCCGGCCGCACCCGGCGTCCCGGGAATGGTGGGCAGGCGGCGCACCCGGGGGCCGCTCACGCGTGGCACCGAGTCGAGCAGCCCCCACGTGTACGGGTGGCGGGGGCTGTGGAAGACCTCGGTGCGGCTGCCGCGTTCGACGGCCCGCCCGCCGTACATGACGAGGACCTCGTCGGCGATCTCCGACACCACGCCCATGTCATGGGTGATCATGACGACGGCCGAGCCGTGGTCGGCGCGCAGGCGGCGCAGGAGGTCGAGGATCTGCGCCTGCGTGGTGACGTCGAGCGCGGTGGTCGGCTCGTCGGCGATGAGCAGCGCGGGATTGCAGGACAGCGCCATCGCGATGACGGCCCGCTGGCGCATGCCGCCGGAGAACTCGTGCGGGTAGGCGTCCACGCGCTGCTGCGGGGCGGGAATGCCGACCTCGTCCAGGAGCCTGATCGCACGGTCGCGGGCGGCCCGCTTGGACACCTTCTCGTGTGCGCGGACCTGTTCGGCGATCTGCCAGCCGATCGTGTAGACGGGGGTGAGCGCCGTCATCGGGTCCTGGAAGATCATGGCGATCTCGCGTCCCCGGATGGCCCGCATCTCGGCGTTCTTCAACGCGAGCAGGTCACGCCCGCGGAAGACGACCTTCCCGGAAATCTTGGCCCCCGGAGTGCGGATCAGGCCGAGCACGCCGAGCATCGACACGCTCTTGCCCGAGCCCGACTCTCCCACGACGCCAAGCACCTCGCCGGGCCGCACCGAGAACGACAGCCCGTCCACGGCCGTGAAGCCGCCGAAGCGGATCCTCAGGTCACTGACCTCGAGCAGCGGTTCAGGCACGGCGCACCCTCGGGTCGAGCCGGGCGTACAGGACGTCCACCACGGCGTTGGCCAGCACGACGAAGAAGGCGGCGTACAGGACCGTACCCATGATCACGGGCAGGTCGAGGTTCTGCAGCGCCTGGTAGGTGAGCTTGCCGACCCCGGGAAGGCCGAAGACCACTTCGGTCAGCAGCGCCGCACCGCCGACGAGCGCCCCGAAGTCCAGGCCGAACAGCGACACGATCGGGATCAGGGAGCAGCGCAGCGCGTGCCTGATGAGGATCCGCCGCTCCGACAGGCCCTTGGCCCGGGCCGTACGGACGTAGTCCTCGTTCAGCGCGTTGATCAGCTCGCCGCGCAGCAGCCTGGCGTAGATCCCGGCGTACAGCAGGGCCAGCGTGAGCCAGGGGAAGAGCAGGTGCAGCGCCCACTGGCCGACGCCCTGCGAGAGCGGCGCGTATCCCAGTGGCGGCACCCACGAGAACACCGAGCCGTGCAACTGCTTCTGGGTGACCAGGTTGACGACCTCGCCCAGCCAGTAGACCGGCAGCGAGACGCCGAAGACACCGAGCAGCATGACCAGCGGGTCGACCAGGGTGCCGCGCATGGCGCCGGCGAGGGTGCCCATGCCCACCCCGAGGACCATCCAGATCACCGCCGCACCCACGACGAGCGAGAGCGTGACCGGCACGGCGTCGATGATCTGCGGGATCACCAGCGTGCCCCGGTTCACGAACGAGGTCAGGTCGTGCGAGACGAACAGGTGCTTCATCATCAGCACGTACTGAACGGGCAGCGGCCGGTCGAACCCGAACGACGCCCGCACCTGGGCCAGCGTGGCCGGGTCGGCGTTCTTGCCCGCGATGCGGGCGGCGGGGTCAACGCCCGGGGTGGCGAAGAAGATGAGGAAGACCAGCACGCTGATCGCGAACAGCACGAGGACGGCGGCGCCGAACCTGCGCAGGATGTAGCCGATCATCAGGCCCCTCCCCGCAGCCGGGCGTTCGGGTCGAGCGCGTCGCGCACGCCGTCGCCGAGCACATTGAGCGCGACGGCGGTCAGCCCGACGCACAGGCCGGCCCCGATCGTGATGGCCGGCCGGGTGTAGAGCAGGGCGAGGCCGTCGTTGATGATCGTCCCCCAGCTCGCGTCGGGCGACTGCACGCCCACCGACAGGAACGACAGGGCCGACTCCGTCAGCATGTTGAGCGCGGTCATCAGCGGCAGGAACACCACGACCGTGGGCAGCACGTTCGGCAGCACCTCACGCCGCATGATCCGCAGGTCGGACGCGCCCAGGCCGACGGCCGCGTGCAGGAACTCCTTGTTCCGCAGCGCGATCACCTGGCCGCGCAACGGCCGGGCGACGTACGGCACGTAGATGAGCGCGATGATGACGACGGGGAGGGCGAGGCTGCCCGCGTCGATGTGGATCGGCCCCACGTGGAGTCCGCTGGTGAGCAGCACCACCGACAGGCAGATCGCCAGCAGGTACACGGGGAAGGCCCAGATCACGTCGAAGAAGCGGGAGAGCACCGCGTCGATCCATCCGCCGAAGTAACCGGCGAGCACACCGAGCACGGTGGCGAGCACGCAGCACAGCGCGGCCGAGGACAGCCCGATCATCAGGCTGTTGCGGCCGCCGTACAGGAGCCTGGCCATCACGTCGCGCCCCTGGTTGTCCGCCCCGAGGAAGAAACTGCCCGGATTCCAGGTCGGGCCGATCGGGGTGACGCCGAGGCCGAGGCCCTCGGTGCTCTGGGCGAGGACCGGCACCCGCGCGCCGTTCACCACGGCGGTGCCGGAGGCGTTGGACGTGAAGGGGTCGGTGTGGGCGATCGAGCCGGCGTACACGGGGGCGAGGGCGCAGGCCAGCACGATGAGCACCAGACCGGCCGCCGCGATCATCGCGGAGCGGTTGCGCGCCAGCCGGCGCAGCGCCTGCCGCCACGGCCCGGCGGACGGCCTCGCCGCCCGCGGGGCCACGGTCTGGACGGCGGCGGTCACTTGACCCACATCTGGTCGAGCAGCGCGTGGAACTGCGCGTGGAACTGGTAGTTGCCGACGTTCTTGGACACGAAGTCGATCTGCTTGGGGTTGAACAGCGGGATGATCGGGCCCTTCTGCATGAGCTCCCTGTCGATCTCGCCCCAGAGCTTGCCCGACGCCGCGGGGTCGGTCTGGTCCAGCTTCATGGCCTGGGCGATCTTGGCGTCGGCGTCCTTGTCGCAGAAGCCGGAGATGTTGATGCTGGAGTCGCTGCCCGGGTGGTACGACGCGCAGGAGAGCAGGACGTTCAGGAAGTTGGAGGCCGCCGGGTAGTCCGCGTACCACTGCGAGACGCTGAGCTGCACCTTGTTCTTGCTGTTCTGGATGTAGGTGAACTGGATGTTGGTCGAGATCACCTTCACCTTGGCCTGGTAGCCGATCTGCTCGAGGACGCTCCTGGCGTACTCGCCGATCTGCTTGCTCACGTCGTCGTCGGCGACCACGATCGACACCTCCTGACCGGCCGTGCCCGACTGCTGCACGAGCTGCTTGGCCTTGGCCAGGTCCTGCTGCGGGAAGTCGCAGAAGTCGGCGTGGCCGGGGAAGGCCGGCGGCAGGATGGTGCAGGCCGGCTGCGCCAGGTTCGCCCCGCCGAACATCTTGACCAGCGCGTTCTTGTCGAACGCCCACTGGAGCGCCTGCCTGGCCTCCAGCTTGTCGAACGGCGCCAGGTTGACGTTGACCGGGATGTACCAGAAGGCGGCGAGCGGGTTGACGTGCGCCTGCTGCTCGTACGACGTGCCGATCTCGGTGAGCCGGTCGGCGGGCAGCGGGTCGAAGATCCAGTCGGCCTGTCCGTTCTCGACCGCGGTGACGGCCGCCTCGGAGGTGAGGCCGTAGTTGTAGTCGATCTCGTCGGGATATCCCTGCGGCTGCGCGTCCCGCGACCACTCGGTGAAGTTCGGGTTGCGCACCAGCTTCATCAGCTGGTTCGGGTTGTACGACTCCACCTTGTAGGGCCCGGTGCCGGGGATCGGGGTGGTGCCCTGGTCCTTGGCCGGGGTGCCCTTGGGCAGCACGACGGCGTGCGGGAGGGCGAGCTTCTGCAGGAACTCCGAGTCGGGCGCGACCAGGTTGATCGTGACGGTGTTCGCCGCCGCGTCGGCGACCACGCCCTTGTCGAGGGTGCAGCCCGCGGGCTTCTTCACGCATTCGGCGGCGCCGACGATGCCGGAGTAGAACGTGCCGGACGTGGGCCCGGAGACCCGGAAGATCCGCTGGAACGACGCCACGACGTCGTCGACCGTGACCGGGTCGCCGTTGCTGAACTTGACGCCCGTGCGCAGCGTGAAGGTGTAGGTCTTGCCGTCCGCGCCGACCTGCGGCAGCTTCTCGGCGAGGTCGGGGACGATGTCGTACGCCGCCTTGCCGCCGACCTTCCGGAAGGACACCAGGCCGTCGTAGAGGGCCTGGAAGATCTGCCACTGGCCGTTGCTGTAGTTGATGTGCGGGTCGAGGGTGCCGTCGCCCGCCTTGGCCAGCAGGCGGAGCGTGCCTCCCTTGTGCTGCTCCTGGAACCCGGCCGCGGCCTGCGTGGTCTGCCCGCTCGGGCCGGCGCCCGAGGTGGCGGCGCCGTCGCCGCCTCCCGAGCAGGCGGCGACGCCCGCGGCCAGCAGTGCGGCGCCGGCGATGGCGGTGATGCGCTTCATCTGGAGTCCCTCACGATCAGTCGGTGAAGTCGAGGAAGTCGCCGACGATCTGGAGGTAGCGTTCTTCCTCCTCGATGTGCGGCATGTGACTGGAGTGCTCGAACAGCTCCCAGCGGACGTCGGGGATCCGGTCCGCGAAGGGCTGGACGGTGCGAGGGGTCGCCTCGTCGTGCCGGCCGGAGACGAGCAGGGTGGGTGCGGCGATCCGGTCGAGCCTGTCGACGACGGACCAGTCCTTCAGCGTGCCGACGACGTGGAACTCGCTCGGCCCGTTCATGGTGTGGTACACGGTCGGGTCCGCGGCGGTCTTGGCGTCGCTGGCGAGCACCTCCGGCGGGTTGGGCACGATCGTGCAGACGTGCCGCGCGTTGAACACCTTCTCCGCCGCCCGGTACTCGTCGCTGTCCGTGGTGCCCGCCGCCTCGTGCTCGCGGAGGGTGCGCTCCACGTCCGGCGGCAGCTCCGACCGCAGCCGGTCGCACTCCTCGCGCCACAGCCGCATCGAGGCGGGCGAGTTGGCGATGACCAGGCCGCGCAGCCCGGACGGCGCCCGTACGGCGTGCTCGGCGGCGAGCATCCCGCCCCAGGACTGCCCGAGCACGTGGTAGCGGCCGGCGATGCCCAGGTGGGCGAGCAGGTTGTCCAGCTCGTCGAGGAAGAGCCCGACGGTCCAGAAATCGGCGCCCTTCTCGGGCAGGTGGGTGGAGAGCCCGACGCCGATCTGGTCGTAGTGGACGACGGCCCGTCCGCGCTCGGCGAGACGGGCGATCCGCAGGGTGTAGTCGTGGGCCGCTCCCGGCCCTCCGTGCAGCACGACGAGGGGGGCCTTGGGCGCCGCCAGGTCGCCGGTCACGCGATACCAGGTATGCCACTCACCGAAGGGCGCGAGGCCCTGCGCGGTCGGTTCGGGGATGGCCAACGCACAGCTCCGGGGGAGACGGGGTGGAAGAGATGTCGCCAGATGGGACAGATGTCCGTTGTGTGGACAGCATATGGATAAATGGCCTGGACACAAGACCTTTTTTGGAATCCGCTGGTTGGGTAAGGTGCGGATCACCGCTGTGCCCGCAAGAAAGGACTTTTCCCTGACTTCCCGGACCCCCGCCGAGGACCCGTCGCCCGCGCATCGCGAGCCCCCACGGCGCATCCCCCCGCAGGAGCCCGGCGACGACTCCCCCGCCGACGACCTGTCCCGCGTACTCGGCCAGGTGCTCGACGGCGGCCGGCCGTCCGACGTGCTCGGTCCTGTCCGCGTGCCCTCGGTGGCGACCGAGGTGGCCGACCGTCTCATGACCGCCGTCGCGATCGGCGACTACCTGCCCGGCCAGCGTCTGCCCGGCGAGCGCGAACTCGCGGCCCTGCTCGACGTCAGCCGGGCCACGATCCGCGAGGCAATCGGACGCCTGCAGGCCGTCGGCCTGATCGAGATCAGGCGCGGCCGCACCGGCGGGGCCTACGTCCGCACCGGCTGGACCGAGGCGACCGCCGCGGCAGTCAGGCGTACGCTCGTGCCGCGCTGGCCCGAGCTCGAGCAGCTCTTCGACCTCCGGGGCCTGGTCGAGGGCATGGCGGCCAGGACCGCCGCGCGGCGCCGTACGGACGAGGACCTGGCGGCGATGCGGGCCGCGCTCGACGCGTACGCCGGGGCGGCCACCCTGCGCGAGGAGCAGGAGGCCGACGCGGCGTTCCACTCGGCCGTGGTGACGGCCGCGGGCAACCCCCAGATCAACGCGCTCAGCCGCGACCTGCTCATGCGGGTCAGCCTCGGCTTCCCCACGGAACCGTACGGCGACGACGACCCGGAGGCCTACCAGCAGGCCCTGAGCGAGCACCGCGCGCTGTACGAGGCGATCTCCGCGAGGGACGCCGAAGGCGCGGGGTCCATCGCGGAGCGCCACTTCACCATGACCGCGGACGTGATCCGGACGATGTTCGAACGCGGCCTCAACGACTCTCGAGATAGCTGATCAGGGTCCTGACCATCGCGCCGGTGGCCCCCGCGGGGCCCAGGTCGGTGGACTTGTCCAGGTAGGCCGTGGCCGCGAAGTCCAGGTGCGCCCACGGGACGTCGCCGGCGAAGTTCTCCAGGAACAGCGCGGCCAGGATCACGTCGGCGTGCTCGCCGCCGTCGTTCTTGAAGTCGGCCACGTCGGACCTGATCCGCTCCAGGTACGGCCGCCACATCGGCATCTCCCACATCGGCTCGCCCTGCGCCTCGCCCGCCGCGGTGAGCGCGCCGAGCAGCGCGCGGTCGTTGCCGAGCACGCCGGTGATGTCCTCGCCGAGCGCGTGCATGACCGAGTAGGTGAGGGTGGCCGCGTCGATGATCGCGTCCGGCCGCCGCTCGGCGAGGTAGGCCAGGGCGTCGGCCAGCACCAGCCGCCCCTCGGCGTCGGTGTCGGCGACCTCTGTGGTGACGCCGTTGCGGTGCCGCAGGACGTCGCCGGGGCGCGTCGCCGACCCGCTGACCATGTTCTCCGCCGCCGGGACCACCGCGACCACACCGGTCGGCAGGCCGAGCCGGGCCGCCGCCCGGACCACCGCGAGCATCGTGGCGCCGCCCGCCATGTCGCTCTTCATCGTCGACATGGCCTTCAGGCTCTTGATGCCGAGGCCGCCCGCGTCGAAGGTGATGCCCTTGCCCGCCAGGCCGACGACGCCGCTCTTCCCGTCGCCGGGGTAGCTCACCTCGATCAGGCACGGCGGGTTGGCGCTGGCCGCGCCGACGCCGAGGATGCCGCCGAAGCCGCCCTCGCGCAGGTCGTCGGCCGCGAGGACGCGGGCGTCCAGCCCCGCCTCCTCGGCCATCTCCACCGCCCGGCGAGCCAGGGTCATCGGGACCAGGTCGCCGGCCGGGGTGTTGACCAGGTCGCGGGTGAACGTCACCGCCTCGGCCACCACCTCGGCCCGCGCGACCGCCTCGGCGTCCTCGGGACCCAGCAGGAGCAGCCGCTCGACGGCCCGGCTCTCCGGGGCGCTCTTGTAGCGGTCGAAGCGGTAGCCGCCCAGGCGCACACCTTCGACCACCGCCCCCGGGTGCGGCAGGGCGACCGCGACGGTGGCGAAGTCCACCATCCTGGGCGCCGCGTGTCCCACCGCCCGCCGTACGGCCCGCTCGTCGGCGTCCGGTTCGAGTCCGACGAGCAGCACGGCGCCCGCCTGGAACGGGTCTCCGGCACGCCGCGGCAGCAGGAGCTCCTCACCCGGCCGGCCCGTGAACCCGGCGAGCCGGATCTCGATGCCGAGGCCGAGGGCGGCGGACGCGGGCAGGACGAGGAGGTCGGCACCAACCTCTGCGGGCGCGTGCGGGGAGAAGGACACCTCCACGAGGCACTCCTAACGGGGGAAGTTCAAAATGGTCCGTTGAGTGAACCATAAAAACTTCCCCGTTGGCCACAGTGGATGTGCCCTGCGCCTCAGGCCCCCGCGGCCTGGGCGGCGGCCTTGGCGGCCAGGGGCAGGGCCTCGGCCACCCGGGTGAGCGCCTCGTCGTCGTGGGCGGCCGACAGGAACCACGCCTCGTACGCCGACGGCGGCAGGTAGACGCCCTGGTCGAGCATGCTGTGGAAGAACGCGCGGTAGGCGCCGGTGTTCTGCGTCCGAGCCGAGTCGAAGTCGGTGACCGGGGTGTCGGTGAAGAAGATCGAGAACAGGTTCCCGGCCCGCTGGAGGCGGTGCGGAACACCGGCTGCGGCCAGCGCGTCGGAGGCGGCCCTGCCGATGACCAGCGCGGACGCGTCGATCCTGTCGTACACGTCGTCGTCGCAGGCGCGCAGCGTGGCCAGCCCGGCCGCGCAGGCGAGCGGGTTGCCCGACAGCGTGCCGGCCTGGTAGACGGGCCCCTCGGGGGCGAGGGCGGCCATGACCTCCGCCCGCCCGCCGAACGCGGCGGCGGGCAGCCCGCCGCCCATGACCTTGCCGAACGTCATGAGGTCGGCCTCGACGGGGTCCAGGCCGTACCAGCCGGAGGCGGACACGCGGAACCCGGTCAGCACCTCGTCGAGGATCAGCAGCGCGCCGTGCTCGGTGCACAGCTCGCGCAGGCGCCGGTTGAAGCCGTCGGCGGGCGGCACGACGCCCATGTTCGCCGGGCACGCCTCGGTGATCACACAGGCGATCTCGAACGTGCGGAACGCCTCCTCGACCGCCTCGACCGAGTTGTACGGCAGCACGATCGTGTCGGCGGCGGAGGCGCCGGTGACGCCGGGGGTGTCGGGCAGGCCGAAGGTGACGACCCCGGACCCGGCCGAGGCCAGCAGCGCGTCCACGTGCCCGTGGTAGCAGCCGGCGAACTTCACGATCTTCGCCCGCCCGGTGAAGCCGCGGGCCAGCCGTACGGCGGACATGGTGGCCTCGGTGCCCGAGCTGACCAGGCGGACCTTCTCGACGGGGGCCACCCGGGAGACGATCTCCTCGGCGAGCAGGACCTCGCCCTCGGTCGCGGTGCCGAACGAGAAGCCGCGCGCGACGGCCTCCTCCAGGGCCTCCACCACGGCGGGGTGGCGGTGGCCGAGGATCATCGGGCCCCAGGAGCACACCAGGTCGACGTAGCGGTTGCCGTCCACGTCGGTGATGTACGGCCCCTCGCCCGACGCCATGAAGCGGGGCGTGCCGCCCACGGCGCCGAAGGCGCGCACCGGCGAGTTGACGCCGCCGGGAACGATGTGGCGGGCGCGTTCGAACAGGTCCTCGGAGGTCTGCGTGCGAGTCACGCCCTCCAGATTACGGGCCCGCCCGTCCGGGTCCCGTACCGGGAATCACTCGCCCGGGAATCACTCGCAGAAGTCGGCGAGCAGGTCGAGCACGCGCAGCGGGTCGGGCAGCGGACGCCCGTCGGGAGGCCTGATCCAGCTCACAACCGCTCCGGAGGGCAGGGTGGACGGCGGCGCGAGCACGTAGCTGTCCCGGCAGTGCCAGCGCAGCCCCGGCGTGCTGTCGATCGTCTCGGGTCCCGCGTCGAGGCTGCAGGACCACCACTCGTCCTCGTCCTCGGGCGCCCCACGCGTGGCCACGAAAAAAAGCACCCGGTCGCCGTTCTCGGCGACCGGGCCCGTGTCGAAGCCTGCGGCGTCCATGGCGGCCAGGGCGGGACGGCCCGCCGAGGCCGGTACGTCGAACACGTCGAACACCCTGCCGGTGGGCAGGATCACGTTCGCGTCCGGGTCCTGTTTCCACCACCGCGTGAGCAGCGCGGTGTCCTTCGTGGCCTGCATCTGCCACGCGGGCGACAGCGGGTGCATGCCGGGGTCGGGACAGCCGACCCGGTCACAGGAGCACGCCCTGCCTCCCTCGCTCAGCGGATGGGCGCCCATACAGCTCGCCCAGCCCAGCTGCGCGTACTCGAGCACCGACGTCATCTTGCGCGGCGCGTGATGCGCACGCCGTTTCGCACGTCGGGCCAGCGGTACCCCCACCATGGCGCTCCTCCCCACAAGCGTCACACCCGCTGCCCTCCTGCGGTACGCAAGATGCTCGCGGTACGTACCTGATAATGCCTTCTGGCCGATTCCGGCGCGGCAGGACCCCCCTGATGAGGTGTCAGGATAGTCCGCGGGCGACCTCGGTGGCCCAGTAGGTGAGGATCATGTCGGCACCGGCGCGGCGGATCGCGATCAGCGACTCCATGATCACCCGCTCCCGGTCGATCCAGCCGTTGGCCGCCGCCGCCTCGACCATCGCGTACTCGCCGCTCACCTGGTAGGCCGCGACCGGCACCTCCACGGTGTCGCGCACCTGCCGCAGGATGTCGAGGTAGGCCAGGGCGGGCTTGACCATGACGGCGTCCGCGCCCTCGGCCAGGTCGAGGCGCACCTCGCGCAGCGCCTCGCCGATCGGGCCTGCCGGGTCCTGCTGGTAGGCGCTGCGGTCGCCGAACTGCGGCGCGCACTCCGCGGCGTCGCGGAACGGCCCGTAGAACCCGGAGGCGTACTTGGCGGCGTACGCCAGGATCGGGACCTCGGCGAAGCCGTTGGCGTCGAGGGCCGCCCGGATGGCGCCCACCTGGCCGTCCATCATGCCGCTCGGCGCGATCATCCTGGACCCGGCCGCCGCCTGCGCGACCGCCGCCGACGCGTACCGCTCCAGCGTCGCGTCGTTGTCCACCTCGCCGTCGGCCGTCAGCAGGCCGCAGTGGCCGTGGTCGGTGTACTCGTCCAGGCAGGTGTCGGTCATCAGCACCAGCGCGTCGCCCAGGTCGGAGGCGAGGTCGCGCAGCGCCACCTGGACGATGCCGTCCGGGTCGTCGGCGCCCGAGCCCCGTGCGTCCTTGTGCGCGGGAATCCCGAACAGGATGATCCCGCCCACGCCGGCCTCGGCCGCCTCGTGGGCCGCCTTGCGCAGCGACTCGCGGGTGTGCTGGACGACCCCGGGCATGGAACCCACCGGCTGCGGCTCGGCGATGCCCTCCTTGACGAACATCGGCAGGATGAGCTCGGCCGGGTGCAGCCGCGTTCCCGCGACCATCCGGCGCATCGCGGCGGTACGGCGCAGCCGCCGAGGCCGCGCCACCGGGTACTGAGCGTTCACAGTGGTCTCTCCGCTCTGGATCGCGCCGCCCGCCGGGGGCTGTCCCCGGCGGGCCGTACGCGAGTCGGTTCATTTCACGCGTCGTCGCGCGCCCCTGCGCATCTGGGACGGACGGCGGGGCACCTCGCCCGCCGAGACCGCGGCGTGCCGCATCTTCGCACCATAGTCCGCCAGCGCGGCGGCGAGAGCCGAAGCGGACGGCTTGTCGGCCATCACGTCGACCCGCAGGCCGAACTCCTCGGCCGTCTTGGCCGTCTGCGGCCCGATGACCGCGATCACCGTGACGTTGTGCGGCTTTCCCGCGATGCCGACGAGGTTCCGCACGGTCGAGGACGAGGTGAACAGCACGGCGTCGAACCCGCCGCCCTTGATCGCCTCGCGGATCGGGGCGGGCGGCGGCGCGGCGCGCACGGTCCGGTAGGCCGTCACGTCGTCGCACTCCCAGCCGAGCTGGGTCAGCCCCGCCACCAGCGTCTCGGTCGCGATGTCGGCCCGCGGCAGCAGCACGCGGTTGATCGGGTCGAGCATCGAGTCGTACGGCGGCCACTCGGCCAGCAGGCCCTCGGACGACTGCTCGCCCGTCGGCATGAGGTCGGGCTTCACGCCGAACTCCACGAGCGCCCGCGAGGTGGCCTCGCCCACGGCGGCGACCTTGAGCCCGGCGAACGCCCGGGCGTCCAGGCCGTACTCCTCGAACTTCTCGCGCACCGCCTTGACCGCGTTGGCGCTGGTGAAGGCGACCCACTCGTAGCGGCCGGTCACCAGGCCCTTGATCGCGCGGTCCATCTGCTGCGGCGTGCGCGGCGGCTCGACGGAGATCGTCGGCACCTCCTCGGGCACCGCGCCGTACGACCTGAGCTGCTCCGACAGCCCCTTGGACTGCTCCTTGGTGCGCGGCACGAGCACCCGCCAGCCGAACAGCGACTTGGTCTCGAACCAGGACAGGCGGTCGCGCATGCCGACGGCGTCGCCCACCACGATCAGCGCGGGCTCGGTCATTCCGGCGTGCTTGAGGTCGGGACCGAGCCGCCCGAGCGTGGAGACCACCGTGTACTGCTCGGTGGTCGTGCCGTCGCTGGTCACCGCCACCGGCGTCGAGTCGGGCTTGCCGCCCGCGATCAGCGCCTTGCTGATCGGGACCGCGTCCGCGACGCCGTTGTAGATCACCAGCGTGCCCTCGCACGCGGCGTGCTTGGCCCAGTCGTCCACCTGCGCGGCGTCGACGATGCGGAACTCCGGCACCGACGCCGCCGGCGGGATGCCGGCGTACGTCAGCACGGCCGTGGCCGGCGGCACGCCGGGCACGATCTCGAAGTCCACGTCCGCCTTGGCGCAGGCGGCCACCTCGTCGGTGACGGAGGAGAAGAAGGACGGGTCGCCCGAGCACAGCCGCACGACCGTGCGGCCCGCCTTGGCGGCCTGGATGGTCTTCAGCGACACCGAGTTCTCCGCCGCGTCGGCGGAGATGTCGACGACCTCGGCGCCCTCGCGGCAGTGGCGCAGCAGCGGGCCGTACGCCTGCCGGTCGAGTACGACGACGTCCGCCCTGCCCAGCAGGTCGGCGCCGCGCAACGTGAGCAGGTTCTCGTCACCGGGGCCGGCGCCGACGAAGGCGACGAACCCGGACCGGGTCTGAGTGCTGTGATTCGCGGGGCTCAATGGGCCTGCTCCCCCATCAACGTGTCGGCCCCCTCGGCGATCATGGCTGCCGCGAGTTCGCGGCCCATCTCCACGGCCGTCGTAGAGGGTCCGGAGGCGGACTTGCGCACCGACCGTGCGCCGTCGACGGCGACGACGGTGGCGGTCAGATTGAGAATGTGCCCGTCACCGGAGGCGAAAGCACCTACCGGGGCCGCGCAACCGGCCTCGAGGGCGGCGAGCACCGAGCGCTCGGCGTCCACCGCGGCCCGCGTCGGCGGGTCGTCGACGGCGCGCAGCAGCTCGATGAGATCATCACGGTCGGCCAGGCACTCGACGGCGAGGGCGCCCTGCCCGGGAGCGGGCAGCATCTCGTCGACCTCGAACACCTGGGCGATCTCCCCGTCCCGGCGGATCCTGACCAGCCCTGCGGCGGCCAGCACGATGGCGTCGAGCTCGCCCGACGTCACCTTGCCGATGCGGGTGTCCGCGTTTCCCCTGATGGGGACGTAGTCGAGATCCGGCCGGAGCAGGCGCAGCTGGGCCACCCGGCGCGGTGAACCGGTGCCCACGCGGGCCCCGGCGGCAGGTCGCGCAGCTTGACCGGGCCGACGAGCGCGTCGCGCGGGTCGTCCCGCCGGGTGATCGCGGCCATCGCGATCCGCTCGTCCGGCTTGGTCGGCAGGTCCTTCAGCGAGTGCACCGCGAAGTCGACCTCGCCGGCGAGCAGCCGGCCGCGCAGGTCGTTCACGAACACGCCCGTGCCGCCGAGCTGGGTCAGATGGGCCCGGGACACGTCACCGAACGTGGTGACGCCGACGAGCTCCACGTCCCGGCCGGTCAGGGCGGTCAGCCGGTCGGCGACGATCTGCGACTGCGAGGTCGCCATCAGGCTCTTGCGGGTGCCGAGCCGCAGGGGGACCGTCATTGCTCCACCTCCAGGCTCGAAACGGCTTCGGGCTTCTTCGGGTCGAGGCCGAACAGCTCGCGCAGCGCCTCCGCGTACTGGTCGCCGCCCGGGGATGCGGCCAGCCGCTTGACCCGTACGGTCGGCTCGTGGAGCAGCTTGTCCACGACCCGCCGTACAGTCTGGGTGATCTCGTCGCGCATCCGCCCGTCGATGTCCGGCAGGCGGGACAGCAGCCTGCCCATCTCCGCCTCGACCACCCCGGCGGCCTTGCTCCGCAGGGCCACGACCGTGGGGGTGACGAGCGCGGCGCGCGCCGCGTCGAGGTAGGCGGCGACCTCCTCGGCCACGATGCGCCTGACCTCGCAGATCGCCTCGGCCCTGCCGCCGTCGGAGACGTCGCCCACGCCGTCCTGCTGCATCGACTTCAGGTCGACCAGCGTCACACCGGGCACGTCCCGTACGCCGGGGTCCACGTCGTGGGGCAGCGCGAGGTCGAGGACGAACAGCGGCCTGTCGCGGTCCCCGATCGTCTCCGCGGTGATGGTGCGGGTTCCCGCGCCGACGCAGGAGATGACCAAATCGGCCTCGGCCAGCTCGGCGGGTACGTCGGCCAGGTCCGCGGCCCGCCCGCCGACCGTCTCGGCGAGCCGTTCGGCCCGCTCGCGGGTGCGGTTGGCGATGACGACGTCGGTCACGCCCGCGCGCGACAGCGTCGCGGCGGACAGCGAGCTCATCGAGCCGGCGCCCACGACCAGGGCCCGCCTGCCGCCGATCGGGCCGAGCACCCGCTCGGCGAGCGTCAGCCCCACCCCGACCAGCGACGCGCCGGCCCGGTCGATGCCCGTGTCGGCGTGCGCGCGCTTGCCGACGCGCAGCGCGTGCTGGGCCAGTTCGTTGAGCGTGGTCCCGGCCGTGCCCTCCTCCTGCGCCAGGCGCAGCGCGGTCCGGATCTGGCCGAGGATCTGCCCCTCGCCGACCACCATGGAGTCGAGCCCGCAGGCGACGCTGAACAGGTGCTGGACCGCCCGGTCCTCGTAGTGCACGTACAGGTGCCGCGCGAGCATCTCCTGCGGCAGGCCCGAGTGCGCGGCGAGCATGTTGGTCACCGCGGTGACGCCGCCGTGGAAACGGTCGACCACGGCGTAGACCTCGACGCGGTTGCACGTCGAGACGACCAGCGCCTCGGACACGTTCTCGTCCGCCTGCACGTCGTGCAGCAGCTTGACGAGCGCGTCCCCGCTGACCGTGACACGTTCGAGCAGCGCGACCGGCGTGGTCCGGTGGCTCAGGCCGACGACGAGGACACTCATGAGCTCACTCCGATCGATGGCTCACTCACATGACCACCCCGTCCGGCCACTCCTCGGCCATGATGGGCCCTCCATTAGCCTTGCGCTGCTCGTGGAACGCAAGTATCTGCAGTTCGATGGATAAATCGACTTTACGGACATCCACGCCGTCAGGCACAGCCAAGACGACGGGGGCGAAGTTCAAAATACTGGTGACACCGGCCGCGATGACACGGTCGCAGACCTGCTGCGCCGCCGTGGCGGGGGTGGCGATCACCACGATCGAGACTCCGCGCTTCTTGATCACCGACTCCAGCTCGTCGGCGTGCTCGACGACGAGACCCGCGATGCGATCGCCCACGACGTGCGGATCCGCGTCCAGCAGGCCCGCGATCCGGAACCCGCGGGAGGCGAACCCGCCGTAGTTGGCCAGCGCCCGGCCGAGGTTTCCCACGCCCACGATGGCCACGGCCCAGTCCTGAGTGAGACCAAGCTCACGTGAGATCTGGTAGATGAGGTACTGCACGTCGTAGCCCACGCCCCGGGTGCCGTACGACCCCAGGTGGGACAGGTCCTTGCGGAGCTTCGCGGAGTTCACCCCGGCGGCGAGCGCGAGATCCTCCGAGCTCACCGTCGCCGTGCCCCGTTCGGCCATCCCGTTGAGTGCGCGCAGATAGAGCGGCAACCTCGCCACCGTGGCGTCGGGGATGCCGCGGTCGCGGGCCTGCGGGATTCGGCGGATCACTTGCCGGGGCTCCAGGGGGACGGACGGCCGGTTGCGCCCCCGGCCGCACAGCGGTTGCGACGGATGAGTACCAGGTTAGTGCCTTTGTGAAGCTATGCACAAAGTCGATCGTGCGCGGCTTCCCTCACATCCAAGGGTCCCAGGAAGGGGCGGCGGTCTCCATTCCGGGCCGGAGGGATCGCAATAATCGAGAACATGGCTCCTCGAGACCACCGGATCACGCTGCTCGGCAAGCCCGGCTGCCATCTGTGCGACGACGCCCGCGCGGTGATCGAGCGCGTGGCCGCGGAGCTGGGCGTCCCCTGGGAGGAACGCGACATCACCGCCTCCCCGGAGGACCAGGCCGAATATTGGGAGATGATCCCCGTCGTCCTGATCGACGGCGTGCAGCACGACTACTGGCGGGTGAACGAGAACCGCCTCCGCGAGGCCCTGGAGCGTTGAAGCCGAGGCCGGCGCCGATGCGGCCACCCTGATCCTCGCTACCGGCCTCGGCTCAGTGGTCCCGCCGCACTGTGCGAGACCGGGCCATGATCGAGGGGGCCCGGACCTAGAGGACCGTGCGGGTGGGGAGGGGGACCACCTTGGCGGCGTTGACGCTGAGCTCGATGACGTTGGCCGCCAGCACGTACTTCACCCGCTCGGTCGCGAACCGCTCCATGTGCGGCTGTCGCTGGTGCTCGCCGTAGCCGACCTCGTCCCGGTAGAGCTCGTAGACAATGCGCTGGAGCGGGGCCGACTTGACCGCGTGGCAGACGAACAGCAGCGTGTCGGGCTCGTTGCGCTGGACGGCCTCCACCGTCTCCTCCGCCAGCTTGTCGAACGCCTCGCCCGAGCCGTCGAGCAGTGTGAAGACGGTCAGCAGGCCGTAGATGCCGGGGGCCGGCTTCACCGAGCCCCCCTGACCGGCGGCCGGCCCGCCTGCTGCGGCGCCTGCCGGTCCCCCTGACCGCCGCTCTGGCGGCTCATGGCCGGACGGGACCTGCCGCCGAACCCCACGCCGAAGCTCGCCGCGAGGTCGGCCGGGTCGGGGACCTCCGCCCCGGGGTAGAGGGCTCCCGTGGCGGGCATCGCCCGGTCGGGCTCGGCCGCGGGCGGCGCGGGCATGCCGTACTCGGGCCGGCGGGGCTGGCCGTACTCGTCCGCGGCGAGAAGCTGGCCGGTCGCGGGCCCGCCGAAGTCGTCGGCGGCCGGAGGGCCGCCGGAGGGCCGCATGCGGGCGGCGTAGTCGACCTCGCCCTGCTCACCCGCCCGGTATTCGGCCACCAGGTCGCCGAGCCCGGAACGGCGCGGCACACCCGGCATATCGGGCACTCCCGGCACCCCAGGCGCTCCCGGCACCCCAGGCGCTCCCGGCATCCCCGGCGGAACCGCGCCCGGTCCTGCCGGGCGGCCTCCCGGAGCCCCGCGTGGCGGCGCGGGGGGCGCGGGCGGCCCGGAGGGCGCGGAGGGCACGCGGGTCTCGGCCCGCAGGGCGCTGTCGGCCCGGCCGCCGCGCCGCCCCTGCCACTCCTCCTCCGGGGCCTCGTCGTCCTCGCCCTCGTCGTCGTACGGCGCGAGCGGGCGGGCCACGACGTACCAGACGCCTCCGGCGGAGGCGGCCAGCACCACGACGACGACCAGCCCGGGGAGCCCGAATTCGAGCACGCCCGAGATCGCCATTCCCGCCGGGGCGAGCACGACGGACGCGTTCATGTTGTCGACGTCGTACTCGTCGCCGTCCCGCCAGGCCATCACCGCCATGGCGAGGCAGAGCAGGAGCAGGAAGACCACCAGGCCGTGGACGCCACGCAGCAGCCACTCCGGCCAGAGGTCCCAGTGGGCCGGCCCCTCGGGCAGCGACTTGTCGAACCCCGCGGGTGACGACGGGGTCGAGCACCATGATCACCGTGCCCACGACCGTGAGCGCGGCGCCGAGGAGCCAGCCGGCGAAGCGGGCGCCGCCCTTCTCCGCGAGGAGCTGGATGACGCCGATCGCCAGCCAGAGCGCGCCAGCAGCGAGCCGGTGATCTGGTAGGCCCGGAACGTCACGGGCCCGAACCCGGTGAGGTGGCCGACGGCGATGGCGCCGAGCGACAACGCCAGCGCGCCCGTGGCGATGCTCCACGCGATCAGCCAACCGGCCGGCTCGTCACGGAGACGCCCGACGAGGACGCCGGTGGTGATGCCGGCGAGCACTGCGCCGGCGAACGCGAGGAGAGCGACGAGGACTTCCATGGTGGCACCCATGCTGCCGGACATCGGCTTCCGACCGGTAGCCGGTCACCCTGTCCGGGAATGTCGCCACCCGCGTCTTCACTCCTGAAGTGGATTCCTCCACCCGAACGGATTGTGTAATCTCCCGTTGATTTCTAGAGTGTTCGAGCACGCCGACTCCCCTTCCCCCATGGGATAACGGATGCCGAACACGTGGCCGTTGGCCGGGCTTTCCCCTCCGGTCGCCGCAGGAGCAGCGCACCCCGCGCGTTCCGACGACCTCTCCGACCGCGAGCACGAGCACGACGAGATGCGAAGCCTCGTGCTGCGTGCCAAGACCGGCGACAGCGAGGCGTTCGGCGTGCTCTACGACCACTACCTGGAGCTGGTCTACCGGTACGTCTACTTCCGGGTCGGCAGCCACGCGCTGGCCGAGGACCTGACGAGCGAGACGTTCCTGCGGGCGCTGCGGGGCATCGCCGAGTTCACCTGGCAGGGCCGCGACTTCGGCGCCTGGCTCGTGACGATCGCCCGCAACCTCGTCACCGACCACTACAAGTCGGGCCGCAACCGCCTCGAGGTGACCACCGCCGAGATACTCGACACGCCCCTGGACGGCCCGCACATCCCCGAGAACGCGGTCGTCACGAACATGGTCAACGAGCGCGTGATGCAGGCGATCAAGCAACTCGGCGCGGAGCAGCAGGAATGCGTGATCCTGCGCTTCCTGCACGGGATGTCGCTCGCGGAGACGGCGAAGATCATGGGCAAGAAGTCCGGGGCGATCAAGGCGCTCCAGTTCCGGGCGATCAGGGCGCTCGCCCGGGCTCTCCCCGACGATCTCGGCTGAGAGCCCCGTAACCATTACCCATACCCCATCGTTGGGCATGTGGCAGGTCGGATCTTCAGGCGGATACGCCGGGCCGGCCGGGAGGTGACGAACGCTTCCCGGCGGCCCCGCGAGCGATCTCCGCTGGGCGTCAAGCGGGGGGATGGCGAGAGCGGTGATGGGCTGGTGGCGACCCTCGCGCCGCGCGGGCGGCCGGTCGGCGGCCCGCGACCGCCGGGTCGCCGGTCACCGCTTCCCGCTGGCGCGGCCGGTCGGCGGCCCGGGACCGCGGGGTCGCCGCGCGCGTGGCCGGTCTCCGCTCCCTGCTGGGCGGCGGCCCGAGGCCGGACTTCCGCGAGAGGCTGCGGGCCGAGCTGATGCGCGCATACGCCGCCGAGCGCGCGGCGGGCAGGCACGCGGCGGGAAAGCACACCGCGCCTCCGGCCACACCCCCCGCGGCCCCGCCCGTCCCTGCTCGTACGGCTGCGCCCCCTGCTGGTGTTCTGCGTGCTGCTTGCAGGGATGTTCGGCACCGGTGTGCGCACCTACCACTCGGTGCCCGGCGAGGTGCTGTACCCGCTGAAGAGGCTGGCGGAGTCGACGGTGCTCGACCTCGCGTACGACGAGGAGGAACTGGCGCAACGGCAGATGGTCGCGGCACGGGAGCGGGCGGCCGAGACCGCCTCACTGGTGGACACGCCGACCCCGGAGCGCCGCCGGCTCATCGGGCAGACGCTCGACGACATGGAGACGACCACCAGGGCCGCGCTGAGCCGGGTTGCCCGCCAGGGACGCGCCGGCGGCGAGGCGCGCGAGTTCGCCCGCGAGCAGCACAATCTCGTGGAGCCGCTACTGCCGAAGCTCGACCGGGAAAATCGCGACAAGGCCAACCAATATCTGAGTTATATCGATTCGTTCACGGGTTCCGGACGTTGACACGTCATGTCCCGCTCCCGTTCCGTCCACTCTCCGGCGGTTAAGCTGATGAGTCATGAGGCGGCTATTGCGACGGCGGGAAGCGGCGGAGATCGCCGGCGAGGTGGCGGCCGCCGCGGCGGTGTCCGTCCCCGAGGTCGTCCCCGACCTCACGGCGGCGGCGTTCTTCGACGTCGACAACACGATGATGCGCGGCGCCTCGATCTACCACTTCGCCCGGGGACTGGCGGCGCGCGGCCTGTTCACCAGCCGTGACCTCATGAAGTTCGCGCTCGGGCAGGCGTGGTTTCGGGTGCGGGGCAACGAGAACCCCGAGCACATCGCCAAGGCCAAGGAGATGGCCCTCGCCTTCGTCGCCGGGCTGAAGGTGGACGAGGTCGTCCGGCTGGGCGAGGAGATCTACGACGACGTGATGGCCGACCGCGTGTGGCAGGGCACCCGCGCGCTGGCCCAGGCCCACCTGGACGCCGGGCAGCGCGTGTGGCTGGTCACCGCCACGCCGGTCGAGCTGGCCCGGGTCATCGCGCAGCGGCTCGGGCTCACCGGCGCGCTCGGCACGGTCGCAGAGACCGCCGACGGCGCCTACACCGGAAGGCTCGTCGGCGACCTGCTGCACGGCCCGGCCAAGGCCGAGGCCATCCGGGCGCTGGCGCGCCGCGAGGGCCTCGACCTGGCCCGCTGCTCGGCCTACAGCGACTCGGCCAACGACCTGCCGATGCTCTCCCTCGTCGGGCACCCGCACGCCATCAACCCGGACAGCGAACTGCGCGAGCACGCCAGGGAGAACGGCTGGGAGATCCGCGACTTCCGCACGGGCAGGAAGGCGACGATGATCGGCCTGCCGATCGCCGCGACCGCGGGGGCCATCGCGGGCGGCGTCGCCGCCGGAATCGCCCTGCGCCGCCACTACCGCTCCGCGCTGTGACTCTGTCGCTCCGCAGTGTGTCGCTCCGTTCAATGATCAATCACCCGGTCAGTGGCCCGCGGGCTCCGCGGGCGACTCGCGTACGCCCATCAGCGCGGCCGTGACGGCCGTGACGGCCACGAGCGCCGCGGCGATCCAGAACGTGAGCTGGACCGCCCCCAGGGCCGCGCTGCCCGCGTCCACGTGCGACCGGACGTCCGCGGTGAACCTGTGGAGGAAGGCGGTGCCGAGAACGGCGACGCCGAGGGTGCCGCCGAACTGCTGGACGGCGTTGAGCAGGCCCGCGGCGGAACCCGTCTCGTGCGCCCGCACCCGTGACAGGGCCGTGGTGAAGAACGGGACGGTGAACAGGCCGTTTCCCGCTCCGCTGAGCGACAGCGCCGCGAGCAGGGGCCAGGGGTAGCCGTCGGCGGACGCCCCCCGGTAGACGGCGACGGCGCAGATCAGCCCGGCGAACAGGGCGGCGAGCCCGACGAACATGATCTTCGCTCCGTGGCGGGGAACCAGACGGGCGCCGGCGTACCAGGAGGCGACGGCCATGCCGGCCGACCACGGGAGCAGGGTGAGCCCGGCGGTCAGGACGTCACTGCCCAGCCCCAGTTGCACCTGCAGGACGATCACCACCATCAGTCCGTTCATCACCGAGAAGAACAGCGTGGAGGTCGCCAGCGCGGCCGGGAAGGCCCGGTCGCGGAACAGGCTCGGCTCGATCAGCGGGCTGCGGCCCCGCCGGGCGCGCTGACGCTGATGCCGGCCGAGGACCGCGAGGACGACGACGCCCGCGGCGAGGGCGATCCAGACCCAGGCGGGCCAGCCGGCGGCGTCGCCCTGGATGAGGGGATACACGATCAGGCCGGTGCCGAGCACGGCCAGCCCCGTGCCGGGCAGGTCGATGCGGGGAGGGTGCGGCGACCTGCTCTCCCGCAGCGCGGGCAGGAAGGCCAGGACGAGCGCGGCGAGGGGAACGTTGACGAGGAACGCCGCCCGCCACGACGCTCCGAACAGGTCGACCCGGGTGAGAACGGCGCCGAGCACGGGCCCGCAGACGGCGGCCAGGCCCATCACCGGTCCGATGGATCCCATGGCCTTGGCCAGCTCGTCCCCCTCGAACATGCTACGGATCAGCCCGATGGTCTGCGGAATGATCAGCGCGGCCGCCACTCCCTGGACGGCACGTGTGGCGATGAGCATTCCCGAACCGGTCGCGCAGGCGCAGATCGCCGATGCCAGTGCGAAGAGGGCGACCCCGGCCGCGAACACCCGCTTCCGACCGGCGAGATCACCCAGGCGGCCCCCGGGCACCAGCAGCACGGCGAAGGGCAGGGTGTAGGCGGCGCTGAACCACTGGATGTCGGACTCCGCGCCGCCGAAATCGCCGTGGATCACCGGCGCGACCACCGTCGTGATCGTGGCGTCGAGCAGGTTCATCGCCTCGGCGACCAGCAGCGTGAGCAGGGCCGCCCACCGCCGTCGATGTCCCGCCGCGGTGGCGGTCTCCTCCAGTACGGGCATGCGTCGTCCTTCCGGGTCGCGTCGTGATCAGCCAGCAGCCTGAGGCGTACGGGTTGGACGTTCCAGTCGGGAAGCCGAATTCGCGGATTTCTTCCACAGAGGGCGGATCAGCGAGAGAATCCGACGATGCTGGATGAACTGGACCGGGGTCTCGTCCATGCCCTGCACGTCGACGGGCGAGCGCCGTTCAGCCGGATCGCCGAGGTCCTCGGGGTGTCCACCCAGACCGTGACACGCCGTTATCGGCGGCTGCGCGCCGAGGCCGGGCTGCGCGTCGTCGGCCTGCCCGAGCAGGACCGCACCGGCCAGGCCCAGTGGGTGGTCAGACTCACCACGACCCCCACCGCCTCTCAGGCTCTGGGACACGCGCTGGCCCGGCGGCCCGACACCTCGTGGGTCAAGCTGGCCTCCGGAGGCACCGAGATCTTCGCAATCGTCCACACGGAGGACGACAGCCGCCTGTCACGGTCGCTGCTGCTGCACGACATCCCCCGCACGTCCGGAATCACGGCCGTCTCGGCGCACCTGCTGCTCCACACCTACCTGGGCGGTCCGACCGCCTGGCGTGGACGGCTGCGCACGCTCAGCGACGATCAGCAGCAGGCACTCATGCGGCCGGCCCCCTCACCCGGCACTCGCGACCAGATGAGCCTGACGGACGGCGACCGCGCTCTGATCGACGCCCTGCGCCACGACGGCCGAGCCGGCTACGCCGAACTCGCCGCGGCCACCGGCTGGTCCCCCGCCACCGTGGCACGACGCCTGGCCGACCTGCGCGCGAGCGGGGCGATCTTCTTCGACGTGGAGGTCGACGTGGCCGGCTACGGCGTCACCGCCCAGGCCCTGCTGTGGATGGCCGTCGCTCCCGCGCATCTGGACCAGGTCGCGACCACCCTGGCCACCCACGACGAGCTCGCCGTCGTCGCGGCCACCACCGGCGCCACCAACCTGCTCGCCCACGCGCTCTGCGCCGGCCCCGCCGACCTGCACCGCTACCTCACCCGGCGGCTCGGCACGCTCGACCAGATCCGCACCCTGGAGACGGCCCCCCGTCCTGCACACGCTCAAGGCGGCCGGGCATCTCACTCCCGTGGCCGCCCGGCCGGGGTTCCGCGCGCCACACGCCTGAACGGCGCTCAGGCCGTGGACCGGCCCTGCGCGGGGCCCGATAGGGCCCGCTCGATCAGGCCGGTCAGCTCCCGGTGCACCAGCTCGGGGCGTTCGAAGCCGATCATGTGCCCGGCGCCGGGGATCCGTACGAACCGGGCGTCGGGCAGCGCCTCGGCGATCCGGCGGCTGTGGGCGAGCGGGGTGAGCCGGTCTCGCTCTCCCACCATGACCAGCGTCCGCGTCCGCTGGAGCGCCTTCAGCGCGGCGAACTTGTCGTGCACCCGGAAGTCCCGGAAGAACCCGACCATGACCTCCGTCGGCGTCGCCGCGGCCATCGCGTTGACCAGCCGGACGTGCCGTCGGCTCGCTCCCCTGCCGAAGGCGACGTACCGGGTCACCGGCAGGTTCGTCCAGCCCTTCACGCGGGGCCGCGCGTCGATGACCGCGGCGCGGGCCAGCATGCTCTCGAACAGCACGGGCGTGACGCGGGGAGCCAGCCGCCCGAGCGGCCCGGGGAGGCCGAAGGTGCTGGCGTCGAGCCCGCCGGACGAGGTGCTGAGCAGCGCCACGCCGGCCACCCGAGACTCGACCAGGGTGGGGTGCCGGTCCGCGAGCGCCATGACCGTCATACCGCCCATGGAGTGGCCGACGAGGATGACGGGCAGCCCCTCCGGCACGGCGGCCCGAATGACGGCGGCCAGGTCGTCGCCCAGCCGGTCGATCGTGCACGCCTCCAGCGCCCCGGCCGAGGAGTCGCCGTGCCCGCGCTGGTCGTAGAAGACGAGCGTGCCCAGGCCCGCCAGGGCCTCGCGCTGGAGCTGCCAGCAGTGCCGGTTCATCAGCCAGCCGTGCGCGAAGACGACGGCGCACCGGGGATCGGGATGGTCGTCGATCTCCACGGCCAGGCGGACCCCGTCGTCGGTCGTGACCGTCGTCCGGCGCCCGGACGCGCCGTTCGGAGTCCGTGCGGCCTTCGCCCGCCTGACCTGGACGCGGCGCGCGGTGCCGATCGCCAGGCCGAGGGCGAGCCCGGCGAGGGCGGCGTTCCGCCCCTTGTTCATGTGCTCCTCCGGGGTGAGGGTGAGCACACCATACCGACCAGTAGGTCGCTTTGTTAGACCTGGCCCCCAATAATTCTCAGACGCCCTTGCGATACAAGGTGGCGGTCGCGCTGTAGGCCATCTCGCCGCCGGAACCATTCGGGAAGTAGGTCAGCAGGAGCTTGCCGTCGCCGGGGCGCATCGTCAGGCGGCCCTGCCGGGTGCACTTGGCCCCCTTGACGATGGTCTCGCGGAGGACGAACTGCCCGTCGGCGTCCCGGCGGACGACGGTCAGCACGCCGGCGCAGCCCAGGGACGGGTAGCTGACCAAGGTCCGCGCGTTCGGCCTGATCACCACGGTCATGGGCCGGTTCGTGCCGTTGCTCTGCGCCAGCACCCCCTCCCACACCCCCGTGAGCGTACGGGGCAGACGGGACGGCGTGGAGACCTGCGGCGAGGAGGTCGTCCGGGCGACCGTGGTCGCCCGGCCCGCGGTCGTGCCGCCCCCGGTCTCCTTCGCCGCGGAGCCGGCGCCGTTCGTCAGCCACAGGGCCGCTCCCCCCGGCCAGGGCCAGCACGGCGGCGCCGGCCACCGCCGCGTACAGCGTCCTCCTGGAACGACGGCGCGCGGCGACGGCGTGGGACCTCGGCCCGGTCTCCCGGTCCGGGGAGTCCGCCGAGCCGAGCAGCCACATGAGGACCTCGCGCATGGTGGGCCGCTCCGCGGGCTCCTTCGCGAGGCACCGCGCGACCAGCGCGCGCAACGGGTCCGGCACCCCGGCGATGTCGGGCTCGCCGCCGATGACCCGGTAGAGCACGGCGTGCGTGCTGTCCGCGGCGAACGGCGAGCGGCCGGTGGCGGCGAAGGCGACCACCGCCCCCCAGGCGAACACGTCGGCGGCCGGGCCGATCTCCGCGCCCTTGATCTGCTCCGGGGCCATGTACGCGGGGGTGCCGACGACCTGGCTGCTGACCGTGGCCGTCGCGTCGAGCGCGCGGGCGATGCCGAAGTCGATCACGCGGGGGCCGTCGGCGCCGAGCAGCACGTTGCCGGGCTTGAAGTCCCGGTGCACCAGCCCCGCCTCGTGGATCGCGGTCAACGCCGTGGCCGTCCCGACCGCGAGACGGTGCAGGGCCGCCCCCGTACGCGGCCCGTTGCGGGCCACCTCCTCCTGCAGCGACGGCCCGTCGACATACTCCGTCACGATGTACGGAGGGTCGGACCACAGGTCGGCGGCGAGGAACTGGGCGGTGCAGAACGAGGCGACCCGCCGGGCGATGGCCACCTCGCGGGCGAACCGGCTCCTGGTCGTCTCGTCGGCGGCGATCTCCGGACGCAGGACCTTGACGGCCACCGGGGTCCCCGCGTCGTCCGTGCCCAGATAGACGATGCCCTGCCCGCCTGCACCGAGCCGCCGGACGATCCGGTAAGGGCCGATGAACGCGGGATCGCTGCCGCGAAGGGCGGATGATGCCGTCACTCGAACGCCCCCGTTTGAATGGCGGTTGCGGGCCCACTCGTCCCGATCTACGCCACTAAAGCAGCAGGAGCCCCGGTTGTCACATCACGATCGGGGGAAACGCCGGGCCCCGGCGCAGCCGCAGGGCGTCGAGCTGCCGTTGCATGGTCTCCCGGATGTGGTCGGTCAGGTCGAAGACCAGCATGGGGTCGTCGGCCTCCTCCGGGGCGTACTCGTCGGTCCGGATCGGCTCGCCGAACTCGATCAGCCACTTGGACGGCAGCGGAAGCAGGCCGAGCGGCCCGAGCCAGGGGAACAGCGGCGTGATCGGCAGGTAGGGCAGGCCGAGCAGCCGGGCGAGCGACGGAATGTCGCCGATCTTGGGGTAGATCTCCTCCGCCCCCACGATGGCGCACGGGACGATCGGCACGCCGGCTCTGATCGCCGACGCGACGAACCCGCCCCGGCCGAACCGCTGGAGCCGGTAGCGCTCGGAGAACGGCTTGCCGATGCCCTTGAAGCCCTCGGGGAAGACGCCGACGACCTCACCCTTGCGCAGCAGCCGGTCGGCGTCCTCAGGGCAGGCGAGCGTGTGCCCGGACTTGCGGGCCAGATGCCCGAGCACGGGGAGCTGGTAGACCAGGTGCGCTCCGAGCAGGCGCAGCGGCCTGCCCAGCTCGTCGTGCACCGCCACCTGCAGCATCAGGGCGTCCACGGGCAGCGTGCCGGAGTGGTTGGCCACGATAAGCGCACCGCTGCCGGCCGGCACGTTGCCGAGCCCGAGGGTCTCGGTCCTGAACCAGTGCCGGTAGAGCGGGCGCAGCGCCTCCAGCAGCACCTTCTCGTTGAGCTCGGGGTCGAAGCCGAACTCGTCGATCTCGTACTCGCCGGTGACCCTGCGCCGCAGGAACGCGAACAGCTCGGCGAGCCGCTGGTCGCCCGTGCTCCCGTCCGTCCGCCGGCCCTGGAAGTCGTCCATCAGCGTCCTGTCACGAAGTCGGCCAGCCAGTCGACCACCGCGCGCGGCAGCTCGCCGGGTCCGCCGCGCGACCGGAGGAAGTCGTCGAACGCCGCCGCCGTGCTGTACTTCGGCCGCCAGCCGAGCTCGGCGGCGAGCCTGGTGGTGTCCACCGCCCGGCCGTGGCTCAGGAGCGCGAGCTGCTCGGGCGAGAAGTCCACCAGCCGCGCGCCCCGGGCGAGCCCGCTGACGAGGCGGAAGGCGGGGGACGGCATCGGGATCACCGGCCGGCCCGTGCGCCGCACGCACTGCGAAAGCAGCAGGACGCCGTCGCCCGCGACGTTGAACACGCCCGGATGGTCGGCCCGCGCCGTACGGCACAGCACCTCGACGGCGTCGTCCTCGTGGACGAACTGCAGCCGGGGGTCGAAGCCGAGCACGGTGGGCAGCACCGGCTGGGAGAAGTACCTCGTCAGCGGTGAGTCGACGCCCGGCCCCATCAGGTTGGCGAACCGCAGCGTCGTCGTCGTCACGTCGGGACGGCGCCGGGCGAAGCCCCGCACGTACGTCTCGACCTCGGTGGCGTCCCTCGCGTACCCGGAGTGCGACACCTCGACGGGCTCGGTGTCCTCCGTGAACACGGCGGGAGCGTGCGGCGAGGAGCCGTAGACGGCCGTGGTCGACCGCACGACCACCCGGCGCACCGTGGCGGAGCGCTGACACGCCGCGAGCAGTTGCATCGTCCCGATGACGTTGTGCTCCTTCATGGCCGGCGGCCACCGCCGGACCCGCTGCCACCGGATCCACTGCCACCGGGGCCGCTGACCAGGCTGAGGTGCACGACGGTGTCGACGTCGGCGTCCCTGATGACCTTGACCAGGTCGGGACTGCGCAACGCGACCCGGGCGAACTCGGTGCGACCGAGCACCGCGCCGTCCTCCCCGGCAGGGGATGGCGGCGGCGCCGTGTCCACGCCGATGACCCGGTCGATCTCCGGGTCGGCCGCGAGCGCGATCGCCACACGAGCGCCGATGTGACCGGAGACACCGGTGACCAGCACAGTACGAGTCATCGACGCCTCGCCGGGGGTGTGCGTGTTCACGGTCGCCCGGTCCCTGAGGACCGGTGCGCGCTCCGTCTCGGCTACTTCTTGTTACGCCGCTGGATGCGGGTCTTCTTCAGCAGCTTGCGGTGCTTCTTCTTGGCCATGCGCTTGCGGCGCTTCTTGATCACAGAGCCCACGGGACCCCCAGGTGAAGGTGTGACTGTCAAACCGGCGCGCGAGCGCACACCGGCTCAACAGACTACCGGCGATCCGTGGTAGATCGCTCCCCCGGGGGACCCCGCGTCGGCCGGGAGTCGGCCACGCCGCCGTCAAGCGTGGTCGCCCGCGTGGTTCATCCTGCTTCGATGAACGCGTCCCGCAAGTAGTCGTGGACCGCCTGCTCGGGCACTCTGAAGGACCGGCCGACACGGATGGCCGGTAACTCCCCGGAGTGCACGAGCCGGTACACGGTCATCTTGGACACCCGCATGACGGTCGCCACCTCGGCCACCGTCAAGAACTTCACCTCGCTGAGAGGTCTTTCGCCTGCACCCATCGGACGCCTCTTCCGCACGTGTTTCCGGGTTATCCCCACTGGTGCCATTGCTCACGCACGTGTACTGCTGTCAGCGTAAGTCCGGACTCCGAGTAGGCAAACCCCTCATTCCATCAGTCAACGGAGCCGTGTGCCGTCAAAATCGGGAAAGTCGCTGGCAGCAGCCGGGCCGTGCCCCTCGCCTCAATCTTGGAACGGACCAACTTCTCTCACATTAGAGTCGCCCAGGCACACGAAAAAGTTGGCAAACGGTCGACACAGAGGCGCAAAAGCGGGCGCGAAATGCCCGGTTTGGGAGGTCCGGAAGGGGAGTCAGAGGCTGCGGGCGACCCGGGCCAGCAGGTACGCCGTCAACGGAGCGTAGAAACGCGGCAGCACGTTGTCGTCCAGGGGGACGGTGACGGCGATCTTGCCCTCGGCCTCGCCCACGAACAACGCGGGGTCGTTGCTGTCGGCGAAGCCCACGGTCTCGACCCCGGCCTCGCCCGCGGCCCCCGCCCAGCCGTGGTCGGCGATCACGAAGTCGGGCCGCTCCTCGGCCAGCATCGCCTCCATCGGCGCCGCCTCGTGGGTGTGCACGAACGTGCCCCGGTCCTCCAGCATCGCCACGCCGTCGAGGTAGCGGATCCGCCTGCGGCGGCCGAGACCGCCGATGTACGTCCACCCCTCGGCCGGGAAGAGCAGGGTCGCCCCGTTCTCCGCGAGGAACCGCGCCAGCGCGAGGTGGATGGTGAGCAGGCCGGTCGGGTGCCCGGTGGCGAGCACGATCCTGGGCGCGCCGCGACGCAGCACCTTGGCGATCCGCTCGCCCATCTCCTCGACGGCGTCGATGGTCCGATCGGGGTCGATGGTGTCGGGGCCCTCGCGATGACCGGGATCGGCCGCCACTCCCGCCTTGTCGGCCATGAGCGCCAGCACCTCGTGGTAGGACCACTCGCCCTCGAAGGTGAGCCCGAAGAGGTAGTGCGGGTCGCGCAGCGCGAGCGACCGGTAGTGGTCGAGGTTGTTCTCGCGGCTGGTCGCCACGTCACCCGCGATGGCGGTCCGGACGAGGTGTTCGCGCAGTTCGGCTCGGGTGGGAGGGGTCACGACAGGTACAGCGCTCCTCGGCTCGGCATGATTCCGTACTTCTCAGGGCATGGGGTCCAGGCCGTGGAAGGGGAACACCGCCTTCCTGGTCGCGATGACGGCCCGGTCGACGGCGTCGGCAGGATCGTACCCTTCCGAAATGTCCCGCCACTGCGGGTGACGTCCGTCCGTCATGGTCAGGGGTGGTATCTCCCCGGTGCGCTCCTCCACGTACGTCCGCCAGCTGTCCGGTGTGGCGGTCGACGGCTCGACGGGGCGTCCCAGCGCCTCGGCGATCAGATGCGTCCACGCCCGCGGCACGACCTGGACCAGCTCGTAGCCCCCGCCGCCCACCGCGATCCACCGGCCGCCTGCGGTCTCGTGGGCCAGCCGATGCAGCGCGGCGTACGCCGTGCGCTGCCCGTCCAGGCTGAGCATGAGATGGGCCAGCGGGTCGAGGGCGTGGCTGTCGCAGCCCTGCTGGGTGACCAGGATCTGCGGCGCGAAAGCGCGCAGCAGCGGCGGGACCACCGCGTGGAAGGCGCGCAGCCATCCCGTGTCGCCGCACCCGGCCGGCAGCGCCACGTTGACCGCGGTGCCCTCCGCGCCGGTCTCCTGCGGGAAGCCGGTGCCGGGGAACAGCGTGCGCGGGCTCTCGTGCAGACTGATCGTGAGCACCCTCGGGTCGTCGTAGAACGCCGTCTGCACGCCGTCGCCGTGGTGCACGTCCACGTCCACGTACGCGATCCTCGTCGCGCCCTGCGACAGCAGCCACGCGATGGCGACGGCCGGGTCGTTGTAGACGCAGAAGCCGCTGGCGGCGCCGGGCATGGCGTGGTGCAGCCCGCCCGCGACGTTGACCGCGTGCTCGGCCCCGCCCGTCCACACCGCCCTGGCGGCGGCCAGTGACGCGCCGGTGACCAGGGCGGACGCCTCGTGCACGCCCACGAAGGCGGGATTGTCCTCGGTGCCGAGCCCGTAGCGCAGGTCAGGGCGGCCGTCCTTGGAGACGTTCTTGACCGCCTCGATGTAGTCCCGGTTGTGCACCAGCGCGATCTCGTCCTCGGTGGCGGGGACGCAGCCGGTCGTCCCGACGCCGTCGAGCACGCCCAGGTCGCGGGCGAGCGCCATGGTGAGCTCGACGCGTACGGGCGCGAGCGGATGGCCGGGCCCGAAGTCGTAGGAAACCAGAGCGTCGTCCCAGACGACCCGCACCGCCTGACTCATGCGGTGACGGTACCGCACAGGCCGTCACCGCCGTTCACTCGGGCGTCACACACGATCAGTCCGTACGTTCAGTCCGTACGCAGGGCGACGACGGGGTCGAGCCTTGCCGCCCGCCGGGCGGGGGCGACGCCGAAGAAGACGCCGACGGCCGCGGAGACCCCGAAGGCGAGCGCGATCGACCACCAGGTGATCGACGCGGGGACCGGCGAGACCGCCTGGATCAGCAGCGCCCCGCCGACCCCGGTCAGGATGCCGATCACGCCGCCGATCGTGGTCAGCAGCACGGCCTCGATCAGGAACTGGCCGAGGATGTCGCGGCCCCGGGCGCCGAGGGCCTTGCGCAGGCCGATCTCCTTGGTGCGCTCCCTGACGCTGACCAGCATGATGTTGGACACCCCGACGCCGCCGACCAGCAGGGAGATCCCCGCGATGGCGGCCAGCACGCCGGTCAGCATGCCGAGGACCGTGCCGATCGTGCCGAGAAGCTGGGTCTGCGTGACGGCCGAGAACGTCTCGCCCGGGTAGCGGGCGTCCAGGGCGGCCACGACCCGCCGCCGCAGTGGTTCGATCTCGTCCGGGCCGGAGGCGCCGACGGCGATGCCGTTGATCCTCGGCAGCCCGATCAGCCGCTGGGCCGTGGTGACCGGCAGATGCACCTCCTGGTCCCGCGCCACCCCGAACGTCGATCCGACGGTCTCGTAGACGCCGATCACCCGGAACCGCACCCCCGCGATCGTGACCTGGCGGCCGATCGGATCGACGTCCCCGAACAGCTTGGCCGCGACCTCCGAGCCGAGGATCACCACCCGCCGCCGCGTGTCCACGTCGGTCTCGCTGAGATAGCGCCCCCGGCGCAGCGGCCGGTCGAAGACATGGGGCATGTTCTCGTCGGTCCCGGTGAGCGTGGCGAACACCTCCACGCGGCCCACCCGGACCGGCTCGCCGGAGTTCACCGCGACCGTCACCTTCGACGGGTCGCCGACCACGCGCCGAACGTACGCCACGTCCGACAGGTCGAGGCGGCTCTGCGTGGGGGCCGCGCCCAGCCCCACCTGGCCGGGGACCACGAGGATGATGTTGCTGCCGAGCCCCGCGATCTCCTTCTCGACGGCGTTCTTGGCTCCGGTGCCGATGGCGACGAGGATCACGACCGAGAGCACGCCGATGATCACCCCGAGCATGGTCAGCATGCTGCGCAGCCGGTTGACCCGCAGCGCCTCCACGGCCATCCGCAGCGCCTCGGCCGTCCTCATGACGCTGTCCTCATGTGTCGCGCTCGATCCGGCCGTCGCGTACGTGGATCTGGCGGCGGGCCCGGGCGGCGACCTCGGCGTCGTGGGTGACGAGGACGACGGCGACGCCGCCCTCGTTGAGCCGTTCGAGCAGGCCCATCACCTCCTCGCCGTTGCGGGTGTCGAGGTTGCCGGTGGGCTCGTCGGCCAGCAGCACCCGGGGATCGCCCACCAGCGCCCGGGCGATCGCCACCCGCTGCTGCTCGCCGCCGGACATCTGGGACGGCCGGTGGGTGAGCCGGTGGCCGAGCCCGACCGCCTCCAGCGCCGCCCTGGCCCGCTCCCGGCGCTCGGCGCGGAACACACCCCGATAGACCAGCGGCAGCGCCACGTTGTCGAGCGCGGACGTGCGGGCCAGCAGGTGGAAGGACTGGAACACGAAGCCGATCGTGCGGTTGCGCAGGCCGGCCAGTCCGGCGTCGTCGAGCGTCGCCACGTCCACGCCGTTCACCCGAAGCGTGCCGGAGGTCGGCCGGTCGAGGCAGCCGAGCAGGTGCATGAGCGTGGACTTGCCCGAGCCGGACGGACCCACGATCGCCGCGAACTCCCCCTGTCCGATGCGCAGGCTCACCCCGCGCAGCGCGTCGACCAGCACCCCGCCGTCCAGCCGGTAGGAGCGGGTGAGGCCGACCGCCTCGAACGCCGGCGGTGTCCCGTATGCCGTCCCGGAAGCCGTCGCCGACGTGGCAGGACCGTCGGCACGCTCGTCGCGGCTCACGACAGCGACTGGCCGGGGCGTACGGCGTCGGCGCCCTTGACGACCACCCGCTCGCCGGGGGACACCCCGCTGAGGATCTCCACGAACGCGTCGCCCTGCGCGCCCAGCCGGACGACCCGCCGCTCGGCCTTGCCGTCGCGCACCGCCCACACGATCGTCTCCCGGCCGCTCGTCACGATCGCCGACGCGGGCACGGCGGTGGCGTTCTCCGACCGGCGTACGGCCAGCCGCACCACGGCGCTCATCCCCGGCTTGGGCGCGGGGGCCGCGCCGCCGTCGTCGTAGGAGCCCCGGCCCAGGCGCAGCCGTACGGGGTAGCTGACCCCGCCGGTCGCGCCCTCCTTGGGGGTGACCCCCACGCCCGTCACGGCGGCGGTGTACGTCGCGCCGGTCACCGCGTCGAACTCCACCTCGGCCGGCGTGCCCCTGCGCACCAGCAGCACGTCGGTCTCGTCCACGTCGGCGGACAACGTGAGCACGGACACGTCGGTCACCGTGACCAGCGGGTCCCCGGCCGCCACCGGGACGCCGGTGGCGATGGTCCCGCCGGAACGGCCCGCGGGAGCGGCCGCCGCGGCTCCCGCCTGGCTCGCCCCCGCCTGGCCGAGCAACCCGGCCGGCAGTTGCGAGACCAGCGCGCCGAGGCCGGCCGCGCCCGCGCCGGAGGAGGCGCCGCCGAGCGTGACCACGCCGCCGAACGGCGCCCTGACGACCAGGGCGTCCACGGTCTGCTCGGCCGCGCGCATGGCCGCCCTCGTCTGCGACCTCGACGCCGCCCGCAGGGACGCCATGGACGCGCTCAGCCCGCTCATCCCCGCGCTCACCTGGCCGCTCACCTGCGACAGCGCCTGGTCGAGCGAGCGGGTCAGCCCGTCGAGCACCTCACCGAGCGCCCGCCGCTGGGCCCGCTGACGCTTGTCCGCGGCGTCGATGGCGGCCAGCAGCCGGGTCCTGGCCGCACGGTCGCCGATCGACCTGGCCGCCTTCCTCGCCTGGGCGAACGACCGGTCGACGTGCGCGTCCAGCGAGTTCGGCAGCCGCAGGCGCGGCAGCCGTACGCTCACCGGTGCGCCGCCGAACGACACGGGCCGGGCGGCCTGCCGGTCGGCCTTCCGGGCGGCGGAAAGCTGCTGCCTGGCCTGGGGAGAGCTGATCCTGGCGAGGATCTGGCCCTTCTTCACCGTGTCGCCGTCCTGGACGTACAGGCGGGCGACCGTGCCGGAGGCGGGGGCGGTCAGGGTGGCCGTCGCACGCGCGCCCACCGTCGCCGGGGCCTCGACGACCTCGCTGACGGTGGTTCTGGTGACCACGGCCACCGGGGCCTTCTGCGGTTCCGATGACGTGCACCCGGCGACGAGCAGGACGGCGAGAAACGGGACGATCCCGCGACGAGACGTCACCCGCCAATGGTAAAGCGGTGGTCATCTTCCGTCCCGGGAACGCCGGTCGGCGCACCGTCCGTGCCCTGGGGTGGCGCCGGGAGGACCGGACCGTAGGTCAGCCGGCGGCGAGACGGCGGCTGCGCTCGCAGGCCGCCTCGATCGCGTCGAGGAACGCGGCCCGCACCTTGTGGCGCTCCAGCTCCGCGATGGCGGAGATCGTGGTGCCTCCCGGCGAGGTCACGGCCTCGCGCAGGATCACCGGGTGCTCCCCCGAGTCGCGCAGCATGATCGCGGCGCCGACGATCGACTGGGTGACCATGTCGAGGGCGGCGGCGCGCGGCATGCCCAGCAGGATCCCGGCGTCGACCATGGCCTCGACCAGGTAGAAGAAGTACGCCGGGCCGCTGCCGGACAGGGCGGTGGCGGCGTCCTGCTGCGACTCGGGGATGCGCAGCACCTTGCCCACCGGGCTGAGGAGCTCCTCGGTGCGCTTGAGGTGCTCCTCGGAGGCGTGCGCCCCGGCCGAGATGACGCTCATGGCCTCGTCCACCAGGACGGGAGTGTTGGACATGACGCGGACGACCGCCACGCCGTCTCCGAGCCTCGCCTCCACGAACGCGGTCGTGATGCCGGCGGCCACCGAGATGACCAGCCGGTCGGCGGCCACGTGCGGGGAGATCTCGGTCAGCAGTGCGGCCATGTCCTGCGGCTTGACCGCGAGGATCAGCGTGTCGGCCAGCTTGGCGGCCTCGGCGTTGCTCGCGACCCGCACGCCGTAGCGCTCGCGCAGCGCCTCGGCCCGCTCGGGCCTGCGTGCCGTCGCCACGATCTCGTCCGGCCGCAGACCGGCGCGTACCAGCCCGGAGAGCAGGGCCTCGCCCATCTTTCCGGTCCCGAGAATCGCGATCATTCCTGCACCTCTTCTGGGCTTCGCCGGGATCTCCCCGCAGCTTACCGACCCTGCCGGACGGGAGCAGAACGCACTGCGCCACGCGTGGCCGGAAGGGTCAGTTCCAGTGGCCCGCGGCGGCGGTCACGGCGACGTAGTCCTCGAACCGCCCGGGCGGCCGGCCGAGGGCCTGTTCCACCCCGTCCGAGGGAGCCGCGCCCCGCCCGTCGCGGATGTTCACGAGGAGGCCGGTGAGCAGCCGCGCGACGTCGGACGGGACGCCGTTCGCGACCTGGCGCTCCACGAAGGCCTCGGGGTCGACGTCGACGTGCCGGATCGTGCGCCCGGTGGCCCTGCCGATGAGGTCGGCCGCCTCGCCGAAGGCGATGGCCCGTGGGCCGGTCAGATAGTAGATCCGGCCGCTGTGGCGCTCTTCGGTCAGCGCCGCTGCGGCGACCTCGGCGATGTCCTCGGCGTCGACGAACGGCGTGCGCCCGTCGCCGGTGGGCAGGGCCAGGGTCCCGGCGAGGATCCCCTGCCGCCAGAAGGCCTCGCTGAAGTTCTGCGAGAACCAGTCCGGCCGCAGGATGGTCCAGCCGACGCCCGATTCGCGTACGGCCTGCTCGGCGGACTTCAGGGGGTGATCGTCGCCGGCCTCGCCCACGCCGTGGGCGGACAGCAGCACCAGCCGCCGCACGCCCGCGGCCACCGCCTCGGCCACGAGAGCGGGGACGCGCGCCCGGCGGTCGAGGCCCGGCCGCAGGTCGGGCTCGACGACGTAGACGGCGGCGGCCCCGTCGAGCGCGGGGGCCCAGGTCTCCGGTCTGCCCAGATCGAAGGGGACGTCGCCGCCGGTGCGGGACGCCGTACGCGCCTGCAGACCGGCGGCCTTCAGGCGCCGTACGACGCGGCGGCCGGTCTTGCCGGTGCCGCCGAGAACGAGGATCTTCTCCATGCCTCAAGGAAACAGGTGGAAGCGAAGACGATCCATGGGAGAACGTCGCCCCTTCATTTGTGATCGTCTACCGTGACGGCATGGACGTGCTGAGCGATCTGCTCCACCGCGCTCACGCCAGGAACGCGCTGGTCAGGCAGTTGATCCAGCGGCCGCCCTGGGCGCTGGCCTTCACCGGCGCCCCTCCTCTCACGGTCGTGGCCGCGCTCGGCGGCCACGCGTCGGTCCGGCTGGACGACGCCGGCGTCGCCCCGGTGCGCCTGGCCCCGGGTGACATCGCCCTCATCGGCGGCGCACACGCGCACACGATCGCCGACGATCCGTCCACCCCGCCGCAGGCGGTGATCCACGGGGACAGGAAACACGTCGCCGGCGGAGGCGGGGGGACGGCCGGGGCGCACCGGAGCCTGGGCCCGCGCACCTACGGCGACGGCCTGCCCGGGGCCACGATCATGCTCAGGGGCGCCTGCGAACTGCGCGGCGAGGCCGGCGTCCGGCTGCTGCGCATGCTGCCGCCGCTGGCGGTCGTGCCGGCCGGGCCGCGGACCCGGGCGGCGCTGGAACTGCTCGCCACCGAGGTCGCCCGCGACGAACCGGGTCAGGACGCGGTCCTCCACCGGCTGCTCGACCTCGTGCTCGTGCTGGCGTTACGGGCCTGGTGCGCCGGGCCCGAGGCTCCGCTCCCCTCCTGGCACCGGGCGCTGGCCGATCCCGCGGTCGGCGAGGCGCTGCGCCTGCTGCACGACCGTCCCGCTCATCGGTGGACGGTCGCCGAACTGGCCGCCGGGGCCGGCATGTCCCGCGCCGCCTTCGCCGCGCGCTTCAGGAGCATGGTGGGCGAGCCCCCGCTCACCTACCTCACCGGCTGGCGGATGACCCTGGGAGCCGATCTGCTCACCGACACCGATGCCACCGTCGCCGCCGTGGCCCGCGAGGTCGGTTACGAGGACGCGTTCGCCTTCAGCGTGGCGTTCAAGCGCGCCCACGGGGTCAGCCCCTCGGCCTGGCGCCGCCGAACGCGCTGAGCCCATGCTCAAGGCGTACGGCGGCACTCAGCGCTCAGGGGGTTCGGCGGCGCAGCGTGGCCGCGCCGAGCAGAAGGGCCAGCACGGCCGACCCCGCCACCACGACGACGTCGCGCCAGAACTCACCGCCCGGGTCGGCGTCCGCGACCGCGTGTGTCATCGCCTCGATCGCGTACGACATGGGCAGCACGTCCGAGATCCACTCCAGCACGGTCGTCATCTGCCCGCGCGGCACGAGGATCCCGCCGAGCAGGATCTGGGGGATCATCACGATCGGCATGAACTGCACGGCCTGGAACTCCGTACGGGCGAACGCGCTGCACAGCAGGCCGAGCGCGGTGCCGAGCAGGGCGTTGAGCAGCGCGACGAGCACCAGCGGCCACAGCGGGCCCGGCAGGTCCAGGCCCAGCCAGGTGAGGGAGACGGCCAGCGCCAGCGCCACCTGGGCACACGCCGCCAGCCCGAACGCGAGGCCATACCCGAGGAGGAGGTCGAGCCGGCCGAGCGGCATCGCCATGAGCCGCTCCAGCGTGCCCGACGTGCGCTCGCGCAGGGTCGCGATCGAGGTGATGAGGAACATCACCAGGAAGGGGAAGACGCACAGCAGGATCGGCGCCCAGCGGCCGAACGACCGCTCGTCGTCCATCACGTAATAGAGCAGGATCATCACCAGCGTCGGCACCAGGACCATCAGCGCGACCGTCCGCCGGTCGTGGCGGAGCTGGGTCATGATCCGCCCGGCGGTGGCGAGGGTGATCGCGAAACTCATGCCGCCGCCCTCTCCTCGATCAGGCGCAGGAACGCCTCCTCCAGGTCGGTCGTGCCCGTGTGCGCGCGCAGGGCATCGGGGGTGTCGTCGGCGAGGATCTCCCCCTGGCGCAGCACGATCAGCCGCTCGCACCGCGCGGCCTCGTCCATGACATGGCTGGAGACCAGGATCGTGGTGCCGCCCTCGGCCAGGCGGTGGAAGAGCGTCCACAGCTCCTGCCGCAGCACGGGGTCGAGCCCGACCGTCGGCTCGTCCAGCACGAGCAGTTCCGGACGGCCGAGCAGGGCCACGGCGAGCCCGGCGCGGCCGAGCTGGCCGCCCGAGAGCGTGGACCCGAGCTGGTGGGCGGCACCGGTGAGCCCGACCTCCGCCAGCACTCGCTCGGGGTCGTCCTTCGGCGCGCCGAGCACGGCGGCGAAGTAGCGCAGGTTCTCCAGCACGGTCAGGTCGCGGTAGACGGCCGGGCTCTGCGTCGAGTAGCCGATCCTGCGGCGCAGGCCCGCGCTCCCGGCCGGCTCGCCGAGCACGCTCACCTCGCCGCCGGACACGATCTGGACGCCCACGATCGCCCGCATGAGCGTCGTCTTGCCGCAGCCGCTCGGCCCGAGCAGGCCGGTGACCTGCCCTCGCGGCACCTCGAAGGTGAGGCCGTGCAGAACCTCCGCCCCGCCCCGTGACACCCGCAGATCCCGTACGGCGATCGCGGGATCCGATAAATTCATCATGCGTTGAAATTAGACCCGCGACACGGGCGCGTCAACGCCCGGGTGCCCGTTCGGTGTCGGCGCGCGGCGGGTGTGAGAACCAGGTCGCGCACCTCGGCGGCATCGCCTCGGGCGGTGCTCGACGCCGAGGAGCCAAGGCCCCGATTGCGAGGAGTCCGGCTACCGCCGTGGCGCACCGACGGATCGGGCCACAGTGCCGCGAGCAGGGTCCGCCGGGTCCGGCATCTCGCACCATGCCGGAGGCCAGACGCGCACGGTCGCGGTGGTGCGCGGAAAGGTGACACCGGACAGGTCGCCGCCGCCGATGTCGGCGCCGTCGAAGTTCACAGAGCCTTCGAAGTGCGTGTCCGCCAGGTCCAGACGTTGGAGGCCGCGCGGTTCGCTTCCCCGAACCCGAACCGTGAGCGCCCTGATGCTCCGCCGGACGACCGACACGTCCTCGCGCTCCGCTTCGAATCGCACGGCGGCCGCCCCGGGGTCGGTTTTGTAGGCGATGCCGCGCGACGCCGTGCCGGCGAAGGACGCGTCATCGAGGAACGCGCAGTGCCGGAAACCGGCCCGGCCGAAGAACGTCCTCTCGAAGGATGTCGGACCGGCGAAGTCCGAATAGCGGAAACGAACACCGCAGCGGAAGATCGCGGAGCCGAAGTTCAGGGCGCCGTCGAAGGCCACGCCCTCGAAGTGCCCCGCGAAGAACTCGCTGTTCTCGAAGCTCGTGAGGCCGCCGTCGAAGCTCGCTCCGGTGAACCTCGCCGTGCCGAACCGGGCACCGCTGAAGTCGGCGTCCGTGAAGGTCGCGCCGCTGAAGTCGGTGTCGAACCTGAATATCGCGTACGCGAAGCTCGCCCCGCCCCGGAATCCGGCTCCCGCGAAGTCCGCTCCGAAGAACGTCGCGATACCGAAGTCGGCGAAGCCCCGGAACTCGGCGCCGGTGAAGTCCGCCCTGCCGCGGAAGCGGCAGTCGGTGAAGTCCGTCCTGCCGGAGAAGACCGCCTGCGCGAAGCTCGCCGCCTCGACCTCGCTGCCGCTCAGGTCGAAGTCGACCAGGGATGCTCTCGTGAGGTCGACGGCGACGCCCGGCCAGTGATCGCCATCGTCGCCGGACGCGCCGCCGAAGGACTTCAGATGGCGGACGACGATCCGCTGTGCGGTCAGCCGGGCCTCCAGGTCCAGCGAGTGCTCCTGGCCCGGGTCGTGGCCTCCGATGTCGCCCGCGCCCCCGGCCGGCTCGCCTGCCCGGTCCGCCGGGTCACCCGCCGCGCCTCCCGACAGAGGGGCTCGCAGGTACGCGCAGAGCACATCCATGACGGCCTGGCGGTGCTCGGGGTTGTTCCGGCCCAGCCGCTCCAGGGCGTACATGGCCGCGATGCGCACGCCCGGGTTGCCGGAGCCGAGCTGGTCCACGGCCTTCGAGTAGAGCTCCGTGACCCGCTTCTCCGTCGCGTCGTACTCCTGGTAGACCTGCGTGCGCTCACCCAGCCACTGGCGGCGGACACCGAGGAGGAGCGCCACGCCTCCGGCGGCTCCCGCGCCCACCGTCAGGCCGCTCTTGATCGCGTCCAGCCGGAGGGCGGGATCGGCTCCCGCGATCTCCGTGAGGGCCGTTGTGGCGATCCAGGTCGAGACCGCGACGCCGATGAGGCCGCCGACGATCCACCAGACCGACAGCACCCGCATCGGGGAGGGCGACGTCCGTACGGACCTCGAGTTCGTGACCAGCAGTACGAGTCCGGCCAGCAGCAGGACCAGCCCGCCGAGGGCGAGCACGCCGCCGAGCGGTACACGCGCGAGAAGGCCGGGAACGTCCATCCAGCGCGCCGCGAGGACGACGGCGGCCAGCCCTGCGAGCAGAGCTGCGGCCCCCGTGGCCTTGCGCACCCGCGTCCCTCCCGAGTCCGTGCCGTGGCATGCGGCCCGTCCGGCGGCTCCCCACATGATCACGTACCCGTCCCGACCGCGCAAAGGGGCCCCTGAGTGGAACCGGGGAGCGGCGCCCTGGGCGGTCACGGCGGATGAACCGGGGAGCCTTTACAGCCGTGTAAGGGGCATGAGAAAGCTCTGGCTCGTGGCCCTCCTGTTCCTGGCGGTCGCCTGCGGAGGGACCTCCTCCACCTCGGCCTCACCCGAGCAGCCGGAAGGCTCCCCCTCCGGAGCCGGCGCCGATCACGGCTCCTCCGCCCCGGCCTCGCCGGCCGGCACGGCACCGGCCGGCCCGTCCGGCGCGCCGAGCGGCGCCCCCGTCTCCCCGTGACCCCCGGCCGGGCCCACGCTCAACCCGCGCAAGGTGCCGTGGGAGAGCGCCACCCCCGCCGCCGACGGCCGGTCCCTCGACATCGTGTGGTGGTCCGGAGTGGAGCCCTGCACCGTGCTCGACCGCGTCGAGGTGACCGAGACCGCGCGCCAGGTCACCGTCACCCTGTACGAGGGACAGGACCGGCGTTCGCCCGACGCCGTCTGCATCGCGATCGCGATCCTGAAGACCACGAAGGTGCACCTCACGGCTTCGCTCGACGGGCGGAAGGTCGTGGACGGCGCGAAGTAGACCGCCGAGCCGGGGGCATTCACCGGCCCGGACGGGGCAGGGAGGACAGACCACAAGTTCGCGATTACGGGATGAAAATCCGCGCGCTCCAGGGTTGAGCCTCATAGACTCAAGACGTTTGACAGACCCCTCGGCGGGGCTAGTATTTGAGTCTGACCGACTCAACTTTGACTACAAGGACGTACTCATGGCACGTGCGGTAGGTATCGACCTGGGGACGACCAACTCCGTCGTCTCGATCCTCGAGGGCGGCGAGCCCACGGTCATCGCGAACGCTCAGGGCTCGCGGACCACGCCGTCCGTGGTCGCGTTCGCGAAGAACGGTGAGGTTCTCGTCGGCGAGGTCGCCAAGCGGCAGGCGGTGACCAACGTCGACAGGACCATCCGCTCGGTCAAGCGCCACATGGGCACGAACTGGTCGATCGAGATCGACGGCAAGAAGTTCACGCCCCAGCAGATCAGCGCGTTCGTCCTGCAGAAGCTCAAGCAGGACGCGGAGGCGTACCTGGGCGAGAAGATCACCGACGCGGTGATCACTGTCCCGGCGTACTTCAACGACGCCCAGCGGCAGGCCACCAAGGAGGCCGGCCAGATCGCGGGCCTCAACGTGCTGCGCATCATCAACGAGCCCACCTCCGCGGCCCTGGCCTACGGCCTCGACAAGGAGAAGGACCAGACCATCCTGGTCTTCGACCTCGGCGGCGGCACCTTCGACGTGTCCCTGCTCGACGTCGGCCAGGAGGACGGGCACGGGTTCGTCGAGGTCAAGGCCACCAGCGGTGACAACCACCTTGGCGGCGACGACTGGGACCAGCGGGTCGTCGACGAGCTGGTGACCCGGTTCAAGAACGCGCACGGTGTGGACCTGTCCAAGGACAAGATGGCCCTCCAGCGCCTGCGCGAGGCGGCCGAGAAGGCCAAGATCGAGCTGTCGGCCCAGACCGAGACCACGATCAACCTGCCCTACATCACCGCCTCCTCCGAGGGCCCGCTACACCTGGAGGAGAAGCTGACCCGGGCGGAGTTCCAGCGGATCACCGCCGACCTGCTCGAGCGCTGCAAGGGCCCGTTCCACCAGGTCATCAAGGACGCGGGGATCAAGATCTCCGACATCGCCCACGTGGTCCTGGTCGGCGGCTCCACCCGTATGCCGGCCGTTTCCGAGCTGGTCAAGGAGCTGACCGGCGGCAAGGAGCCCAACAAGGGCGTGAACCCGGACGAGGTCGTCGCCATCGGCGCCGCGCTCCAGGCCGGTGTCCTCAAGGGCGAGGTCAAGGACGTCCTGCTGCTCGACGTCACCCCGCTCAGCCTGGGCATCGAGACCAAGGGCGGGATCTTCACCAAGATCATCGAGCGCAACACGACGATCCCGACCAAGCGCTCGGAGGTCTTCACGACGGCCGAGGACAACCAGCCGTCGGTGCAGATCCAGGTCTACCAGGGCGAGCGCGAGATCGCGGCGTACAACAAGAAGCTGGCCACCTTCGAGCTGACCGGCATCGCCCCGGCCCCGCGCGGCATCCCGCAGATCGAGGTCACCTTCGACATCGACGCCAACGGCATCGTGAACGTCTCGGCGAAGGACCTCGGCACGGGCAAGGAGCAGTCGATGACCATCACCGGCGGCTCGGCCCTGGGCAAGGAGGACATCGAGCGCATGATGCGCGAGGCGGAGTCCTACGCCGAGGAAGACAAGCGGCGCCGCGAGGAGGCCGAGGTCCGCAACAACGCGGACGCGCTGGCCTACCAGACGGAGAAGTTCCTCCGCGAGAACGACGAGAAGGTCCCGGCCGACGTGAAGACCGAGGTCAACGACTCGCTCGCCGAGCTGAAGAAGACGCTGGAGGGCACCGACATCCCCGCCATCCGCACCGCCGCCGAGAAGCTCGCCACGGTCAGCCAGAAGATGGGCTCGGCCATCTACGCCCAGTCGCAGGCCGGTGCCGATGGCGCCGCGGCCGGCGCGGGCGCGGCGGGTCCGGAGGGCGCGCAGGCGAAGGCCGACGAGGACGTGGTCGAGGCCGAGATCGTCGACGACGAGCGGGAGGGCGGCCGCAAGTGAGCCCGCGTGAGAACGGTTCCGAGGAGGAGCCGGTGATCCGCGACAACCGCAAGATCGACCCGGAGACCGGCAAGGCCCGCGAGTCCGCCGGGGACGCGCCCGAGGCCGTCCCCGCGGACGAGGGCACGCAGACGGCGGCGCCCGCCGAGGGGTCCGCGACGGACCTGCTCGCCGAGCGCACCGCCGACCTGCAGCGGCTCCAGGCGGAGTTCAGCAACTACCGCAAGCGGGTCGAGCGCGACCGGATCGCCGTCAGGGAACAGGCCGTCGCGAGCGTGCTCACCGAACTGCTGCCGGTGCTCGACGACATCGGCCGCGCCCGCGACCACGGCGAGCTCACCGGCGGTTTCGCGAAGGTGAGCGAGTCGCTGGAGGCGGCCGTCGGCAAGCTGGGCCTGACCGCGTACGGCGCGAAGGGCGACCCCTTCGACCCGACCGTGCACGAGGCCCTGCTGCACAGCTACTCGGCGGAGGTGACCGAGCCGACGTGCATCGAGATCCTCCAGCCGGGCTACCGGATCAACGACAGGATCCTGCGCGCCGCTCGCGTGGCCGTCGCCGAGCCGAGCGAGGAGGCGGCGGCGCCGGAGGAGACGGCGGCCGGCTCCGGCGAGTCCGGCGGGCCGGACGAGAACTGAAACCGCGGAGGTCTCTCCCGATCGGCGAAGATCGGGAGAGACCCGCGAGTGCACCCGCGACGACAGCCGCGGGGCATCCGCGGGAACGGCCGCGGGAACACCGATTCACTCCCCTTTCGTGCGAAGGAAGCGATAGATGAGCACCAAGGACTACTTGGAAAAGGACTACTACGCCGTCCTTGGTGTGCCCAAGACCGCGAGCGCCGAGGAGATCAAGAAGGCGTATCGCAAGCTCGCTCGCAAGTACCACCCCGACGCCAACCCGGGGAACAAGGAGACCGAGGAGAAGTTCAAGGAGGTCTCCGAGGCGTACGACGTGCTCTCCGACGTCAAGCGGCGCAAGGAGTACGACGAGGCGCGCACGCTCTTCGGGTCGGGGCTCGGGGGCTACGCGGGCGCGGGCGGGACCCGGGCCGGTGGGGGCTTCAACTTCGGACCTCGGCGACCTGTCGGCGGGTCGGGGTCGGGCGAGCGGATCGGGGACCTGTTCGGGGGGTTGTTCAACCGAGGCGGAGCGGGCACGCGCACGACCACTGCCCGGCCGCGGCGCGGCCAGGACGTCGAGTCGGAGGTGACGCTCGCCTTCGGCGAGGCGGTCGACGGCACCACCGTGTCTCTCCGGCTCACCAGTTCGGCCGCCTGCACCGCCTGCGGCGGCACGGGGGCTAAGGCGGGCACGACGCCACGGGTCTGCCCGACCTGCGAGGGAACCGGGGCGGCGAGCCGCAACCTCGGCAACTTCGCCTTTTCCGAGCCGTGCCGCGACTGCCGCGGCCGGGGTCTGGTGGTCGACGACCCCTGCCCCGTCTGCGAGGGCAGCGGGCGCGGCAAGAGCACCCGTACGATCCAGGCCCGCATCCCGGCCGGAGTCGGCGACGGCCAGCGCATCAGGATCAAGGGCAAGGGCGCGCCCGGTGAGAACGGCGGCCCGGCCGGCGACCTCTACGTGCTGGTCCACGTCAAGCCGCACCCCGTGTTCGGGCGCAGCGGGGAGAACCTGACCGTCACGGTCCCCGTCACCTTCCCCGAGGCCGCGCTCGGCGCCGAGATCAAGGTGCCGACGCTCCGGGGGATGCCGGTGACCCTGCGCATCCCTGAGGGAACGCCCAACGGACGGACGTTCCGGGTGCGCGGCCGGGGGGCCTCCCGCAAGGACGGCACGAAGGGCGACCTGCTGGTCACCGTCCAGGTCACGGTGCCCCAGAACCTCGACGACAAGGCCCGCGCGGCTCTCGAGGAGTTCAGGAACGCCACGGAGGGCCAGGACCTTCGCGAAGAGCTGATCAAGCAGGCCAGAAGCGAGTGAGCCGATGGATGCCAGGTTTTTCGACATCTCCGACGACACCCCCGTCTATGTGATCTCCGTAGCCGCCCAGCTGTCCGGGCTGCACCCGCAGACGCTCCGCCAGTACGACCGGCTCGGGCTCGTCAGCCCCGGCCGTACGGCGGGGCGGGGGCGGCTGTACTCGACCAGGGACATCGTGCTTCTGCGCGAGGTCCAGCGGCTCTCCCAGGAGCACGGCATCAACCTCGCCGGCATCAAGCGCATCCTCGAACTCGAAACCGAGAACATGCGCATGCGCGAGGAGGTCACCCGGCTCAGGGGTGAGCTCACGATGTTGCGGGCACTGGTCCGCTACGAACTGCCACCTGCCTGATCGGCGAAACGAGGCATTCACATATGGACTACAAGTTCACCCAGAAGAGCCAGGAGGCCCTGTCCGCGGCCGTCCGGCGCGCCGCGGCAGACGGCAACCCCGAGGTCGCGCCCGCGCACCTGCTGACGACCCTGCTGGCGCAGAACGGCGGCATCGCCGGATCGCTGCTGCAGGCCGTCGGCGCGGACCCCCGGCAACTGCGCGCACAGGCCGAGGAACTGCTCGACCGGCTGCCGAAGGCGCAGGGCTCCACCGTGAGCGCGCCGTCCAGCTCTCGCCAGCTGCTGACCGTGCTCAACACCGCCGCGCAGCGGGCCAAGCAGCTCGAGGACGAGTACGTCTCGACCGAGCACCTGCTCGTCGGGCTCGCCACCGACGGCGGGCAGGTCGCCGACCTGCTGAAGGCCGCGGGCGCCACTCCCAACGCGCTGCTCGAGGCGTTCGAGAAGGTCCGCGGGCACGCCAGGGTCACGAGCGAGACGCCCGAGGACACCTACCAGGCGCTGGAGAAGTACGGCGTCGACCTCACCGAGCGGGCGCGTTCCGGCAAGCTCGACCCGGTGATCGGCCGCGACAGCGAGATCCGCCGGGTCGTCCAGGTGCTGTCGCGCCGCACCAAGAACAACCCCGTGCTGATCGGCGAGCCCGGCGTCGGCAAGACCGCCGTGGTCGAGGGCCTCGCCCAGCGGATCGTCGCAGGCGATGTACCCGAGAGCCTGCGCAACAAGCGCCTGGTCGCGCTCGACCTCGGCGCGATGGTCGCGGGCGCGAAATACCGCGGCGAGTTCGAGGAACGCCTGAAGGCCGTGCTCAACGAGATCAAGGAGAGCAACGGCCAGATCGTGACGTTCATCGACGAGCTGCACACGATGGTCGGCGCGGGCGCCGCCGAGGGCGCGATGGACGCGGGCAACATGCTCAAGCCCATGCTGGCCCGCGGCGAGCTGCGCATGATCGGCGCCACCACGCTCGACGAGTATCGCGAGCGCATCGAGAAGGACCCGGCCCTGGAGCGGCGCTTCCAGCAGGTCTACGTCGGCGAGCCGACCGTCGAGGACACGATCGCGATCCTGCGCGGGCTGAAGGGCCGTTACGAGGCTCACCACCAGGTGCAGATCTCCGACAGCGCCCTGGTCGCCGCCGCGACGCTCTCCGACCGCTACATCACCGCGCGCTACCTTCCGGACAAGGCGATCGACCTGGTCGACGAGTCGATGTCGCGGCTGCGCATGGAGATCGACTCGCGGCCGGTGGAGATCGACCAGCTCCAGCGGAGCGTGGACCGGCTGAAGATGGAGGAGCTCGCGCTCGCCAAGGAGACCGACGAGGCCAGCCGGCAGCGCCTGGAGAAGCTCCGCGAGGAGCTGGCCAACCGCCAGGAGGACCTCAACGCCCTGGTCAGCCGGTGGGAGCGGGAGAAGGCCGGCCTCAACAAGGTCGGTGAGCTGAAGAAGCAGCTCGACGAGGCGCGCAGCGCCGCCGAGCGGGCCCAGCGAGACGGCGACTTCGAGGCGGCGTCCCGGCTCATGTACGGCGACGTCCCCCGGCTGGAGAAGGAGCTCGCCGAGGCTGCCAAGCCGCCGAGACGGCGGAGGTCGAGGAGCCGATGGTGAAGGAGGAGGTCGGGCCCGACGACATCGCCGAGGTCATCTCCTCGTGGACCGGCATCCCGGCGGGCCGGCTGCTCGAGGGCGAGACCGCCAAGCTGCTGCGTATGGAGGACGAGCTGGGCAAGCGCCTGATCGGCCAGCAGCAGGCCGTCCAGGCCGTCTCCGACGCCGTACGGCGGGCCCGGGCCGGCATCTCCGATCCCGACAGGCCGACCGGCTCGTTCCTCTTCCTCGGCCCGACCGGTGTCGGCAAGACCGAGCTGGCCAAGGCGCTCGCCGAGTTCCTGTTCGACGACGAGCGGGCCATGACCCGCATCGACATGAGCGAGTACGGCGAGAAGCACAGCGTGGCCCGCCTGGTCGGCGCGCCGCCCGGATACGTCGGCTACGAGGAGGGCGGCCAGCTCACCGAGGCCGTGCGGCGCAGGCCGTACACGGTGGTGCTGCTCGACGAGATCGAGAAGGCCCATCCGGAGGTCTTCGACATCCTGCTGCAGGTGCTCGACGACGGCCGGCTGACCGACGGGCAGGGCCGCACGGTCGACTTCCGCAACACGATCCTGATCCTCACCTCGAACATCGGCTCGCAGTTCCTCGTGGACCCCACGATGGAGAGCGAGGCCAAGCGCGAGGCGGTGATGAACGCGGTGCGGGCGTCGTTCAAGCCCGAGTTCCTCAACCGGCTCGACGACATCATCGTGTTCGACGCGCTCGGCACCGAGGAGCTGTCGCAGATCGTGGACCTGCAGGTCGCCCGGCTCGCGCGGCGTCTGTCGGACCGGCGGCTGAAGCTGACCGTCACGCCCGCCGCCCGCGACTGGCTCGCGCTCACCGGCTACGACCCGCTGTACGGCGCGCGCCCGCTGCGCCGTCTGATCCAGTCGGCCATCGGCGACAAGCTCGCCAAGGAGCTGCTGTCGGGCGCCATCCGGGACGGCGACGAGGTAATCGTCGACTTTGACGCGGCAGGTGACACGCTGACGATCCGGCCCGCTCGGTAAGGTCTTCCCCACCATTGGGGCAAGCGCGCCCCGCCCTTTCCCCTCGCTGCTACGTTCGGCGTTCGTCGGACTACCGTACGCGATCAGGGGGACGTGGATGTCCAGGACATCACGAAGTATTCGAGGGCGGTGTGTCGCGCTTGCGGCGGTCACTGCCGGAGTGAGCTGGCTGACCGGAGGCCCGGCGATGGCGAAGGACGGCGCGCTGGCCGACGCCTGCCGGGCCCAGAGCCGCGACGTCACCGGCCACGAGGTCACCGGCCGCGACCTGACGGGTGGACTGACCACCCTCGCTCCGGCGGCGAGCGTGCTGAGCATCGCCGACGCGGCCGGAGCGGCCGCCGGGCAGGGGCACAACTCGCTTCCCACCGGCTCGGCCACGGTCGCCCGCACCGTCCCGGGGCCCGCGGCGCTGCCGGCCGTGCCGGGCCCCCGTACGCTGCCGGGTTCGATGCCCGGCACGGCGACTGGCGCTGCACCCGGCACTGCACCTGGCACGGTGCCCGGCGGCGCGGCGGTTCTGCCCGCGCCGGCGGGCGCGAAGACGCTGCCCGCGAAGGCGGCCTCCGCCCCGGTGCAGAACGCCGTGGC
>NZ_MWJN01000031.1:0-86658 GCF_002027145.1 Microbispora sp. GKU 823
TGCCCCCTACCCGCCACCATGTGCCAGATCGACCACGCCGACAACTGGAGCACCGGCGGCCTCACCGACCTGAAACTGCTCGGACCCGCCTGCCAGTTCCACAACCGCGACCGCTACCGCCACCCCGACCGCTACACCCGCCGCAAGGAAGGCACCGACCGCTGGGCCTTCACCTACCACCGGACCCGCACGAGGCGGCTGCGGGAGTGAGGCGACCGGGCGGCGCGACGGGCGAGATCACAGCGCAGCGGGACCACGCGAGATCACCGTGCTGCGAGATCACCGTGCTGCGAGATCACAGAGCTTGGAGGAAGCGGGCCGCGATGGGGGCCGCCACCTGCGCTCCGGTGCCGCCGCCCTCGACCACGACGGCGAAGGCAAGGTCGCCGTTGTAGCCGATGAACCAGGAGTGTGTGGGAGGGTTCTCGCCGTTCTGGGCCGAGCCGTACTCGGCTGTGCCGGTCTTGCCGGCCGTACCGGCGGGGAAGGAGATGCCGCTCGCGGTGCCCTCGCTGACGACGGCGGGCATGAGATGGCGCAGCGCGGACACCACCGCGGGCTCCAGCGCGCGCGGGGGCGTGCCGCCCTCCGGGACGAGCGAGGCCGGGACCAGCCGGGGCTGCCGCCAGGTTCCCGCGGCGATGGCGCCCGCGACGGCGGCCATGTTCAGCGGGCTGGCCAGGACGCGCCCCTGGCCGATGGCGGCGGACGCGAGGTCGGTGTCGTCATGCGGCACGGGGAAGGCGGCGTCCACGGCGGGCACCCCGATCTTGATGCTGGCGCCGAAACCGAAGTCGGCGGCCACCTTGGACAGGCGGTCAGCGCCGAGGCGTCGCACCGCCATGTCGCCGAACGTCGTGTTGCACGAATGCGCGAAGGCGTCGACGAAGCGCAGCGTGCCGTAGTCGTGGAATTCGGCGTTGTGGAACGGGAAGCCGCCGATCGTCTTCTCGGCCGGGCACTCGACGGTCTGGCCGGGCGTGACGCCACCGGCGACCAGGGCCGAGGCGGTCACGATCTTGAAGGTCGAGCCGGGCGGGTACGTGCCGAGCAGAGCGCGGTTGTAGCCGCCCGGCTTGTTGACCACCGCGAGGACCTCGCCCGTGGACGGGCGCAGCGCGACGAGCGAGGCGGGCTTGTCCACGCCCTCCAGGGCCTGCGCCCCCGCCCGGTGCACCCGCAGGTCGAGGGTGGTCGTCAGCGGCTTGCCGGGCTTCGACCCGCCCTCGGCGAGCGTGACGACCTTTGACCCCGTACGGCTGTCGACCAGGTCGGCCCGTGCGGAGGCGGTGCCGGTCAGGCGGGAGGCGTACTGCTCGCGCAGCCCCTCGACGATCTGCTGCACGGAGCCGGGCGTGTCCGGCGTGTCGATGCGGGTGCCGTCGGCGGCGGTTATCGGGGCGCGCTCGGCGGGCACGGTGGTGAGCTTGGCCCGAATACCGTCGGTCATTCGAGGGTGGATGGCCGACGGGGTCCATGCCACCTTCCAGGCGCGGTCGCGCTCGACCAGGCGAAGCCTCCCGTCGTACGCGATGGGCAGCGGGCCGGTCAGCCGGGCCCGGAACCGCACGGTGTCGTCCTGGACGCTCGTCACCTGGAATCGCTGCCCCGTGAGCTTCAGGTCGTCGTGGAAGCGGCGATATGTGCTTTCGAAGCCGGCCGGCGGGTCGGCGGCGAGCGTGCGCATCGCCGCGTAGTCCGAGCGCGACCAGGCCGCGAGGAAGTCCCGCGCGGTCTCCTCGGGCGATCCCTTCGTCCGCAGTGCCCACACCGTGACCCCCGCGGCCACCACCGGCACGAGCACCGCCGCCGTGACGTACGGCCAGCGCCTTCGCTCTCGCATGCGTCCCCCTTCGAGTCGAGTGCACGCCAAGAGCAGCAGACCAGCCGGAAGTATGTCCAATATGGATATCAACGTGCTTCATGTGCGATTCCGATATGCTCCCAGCTCATGGACTTGGTCCGGCATCTCGGCTACTTCCTGGTTGTGACGGAAGAGCTGCATTTCGGGAACGCGGCCGCGCGGCTGGGGATGGCCCAGCCGCCGCTGAGCCAGCGCATCAGGCGTCTGGAGGAGGAGCTGGGCGTGCGCCTGTTCGAGCGGTCGAGCCGCCGGGTGGCGCTGACCGAGGCGGGACGGCTGCTGGTGCCCGAGGCCCGCGAGATCGTCGCCAGAGTCGAGCGGATGCGTGACCTCATGTCCGACCTGGCGCGCGGCGACGCGGCGGTCGTGCGGGCGGGCGTTCCCGCCGACCTCGGCGCGGCCGTGCTCGCCGCGCTCATCGCGGGGTTCCGCGACCGCCGCCCCGACGTACGGCTGTCGCTGACCGAGATGGGCACGGCCGCGCAGGTCGCGGCGTTGCTGGAGGGCAGGCTCGACGTCGGGCTGCTGCGTCATCCGGTCGCGGCGAACGGGCTCGCGTACGGGCCGGTGCTCGTCCGGCATCCGGGCGTTCTGCTGGCCGAGGGCGACGAGCTGATCGAATGGGCGACCGTGCACCTCGGCGACCTGGCCGGGCGAGACCTGGTGCTGTTCCCCCGGGACGCCGAGCCCGGCCTGTACGACGACACCCTGGCCTCGTGCCGCCGCGGGGGCTTCGTCCCCGCCGAGATCATCTGCACCGACCGGGCCGAGTTCGCCCTCGGCCTGGTCCTGTCCGGCACGGCCGTCGCGTTCGGCGCCCCCGCTGAGGTGCCGGGGGTGGTGTGGCGGCCCCTCGCGGGAACGCCCCTGGCCTGGCGCTGCTCCCCGGCCTGGCGGACCGAGCCGGGGCCGTACGTGCGAGACTTCACGGCCGTGGCCGTACAGGTGCTGAAAGAGAACGCCGGCATGGTGGACGAAGGCCTGCCGCCCGCGCCGCGCGTGGCGCCGCGCCCCGCGACCGGGTTCCTCGCATGAACCCCGGCATGAACCCCGGCATGAACCACGGCATGAACCACGGCATGAATCCTGTGGAGCGGGTGTTCCGCAGCGCCGGCGTCACCGGGTGGCTGCACGCCGTCGACATCGACGACGGGCGCGAGGTGGGGCTGCGGGCCGACGAGCCGGTGGTGCTCGCGTCGGTCTTCAAGGTGCCCCTGCTGCTGGAACTGCACCGCCAGGCCGAGCGCGGGCTGCTCGACCTCAGCGAACGTGTCCGCGTGCCGGCCGAGGACCGTACGGCTGGGGGCACCGGGCTGGCGGCGATGCTGGACGACGCCACGCTGTCGCTGCGCGACCTGGCGTACCTGATGATGGCGGTGAGCGACAACACCGCGGCCGACGTGCTGCTCTCCCGGGTGGGCCGGGAGGCGGTCAACACGCTGCTCGACGGCCTCGGGCTGACGGCGACGCGGGTGGTGCAGAACTGCCGCGACATGCTCACCAGCCTGTGGGTGGACGCGGGCGTGGCGGACCAGTCGGACGTGACCCAGGCATGCACCGACCCCGAGGTGGTGGCGCGGCTGCGCGCGCTCGATCCGGCGCTGGGCAACCGGAGCACGCCGCGTGAGATGACCCGGCTGCTGGCCATGATCTGGCGGGACGAGGCGGCGGGGGCGGCCTCCTGCGCGGCGATCCGCCGCCTCATGGCCCTGCAGGTGTGGCCGCACCGGCTGGCCTCGGGGTTCCCGTTCGACGACGTCGCGGTGAGCGGCAAGACGGGCACGCTGCCCACGCTCCGCAACGAGGTCGGGGTGGTCGAGTATCCGGACGGCGGGCGCTACGCCGTGGCCGTGTTCACCCGGTCGCTCAGCACCGCGCAGAACCAGCCACGGGCCGACGCCGCGATCGGGGCCGCCGCCCGGATGGCGATCGACCAGCTCAGAACCCACATATGACAGACCCTTTCTATGTGGGCGGGGAGGGTGACATGCGGCTCAAGCGTGGCAAAGATGGGGGCATGGTCGAGGAAGGCGCTCTGCTCTGGGAACCCACGCCCGACGTCGTACGTGCGGCCCGGATCACCCGTTACATGGAACGACTGGGCCGTACGGGGGACTACGAGGACGTGTGGAAGTGGTCGGTCGAGTCTCCGGCCGACTTCTGGACATCCATATGGGACTACTTCGGTGTGGTCGGTACGCGTGGCGACGGGCCCGTCATCCAGGGAACGATGCCGGACGCCGAATGGTTCGCGGGATCGGCCCTGAATTACGCCGAGAACGCGCTGCGCGGCCACCCCGGCCGGACGGCGGTGATTTTCCGCAACGAATCGGGCAGCCGCTGGCAGTACTCGCTCGGCGAACTCCGTGAGGAGGTCGCCCGCGTCAGGGCGGGGCTCGTACGGCTGGGCGTCGGGCGTGGTGACCGGGTCGCCGCCTACGTCCCGAACATCCCCGAGGCCCTCATCGCCTTCCTGGCCACCGCCTCGCTGGGGGCGATCTGGTCCTCGTGCTCGCCCGACTTCGGCGCGCCCAGCGTGACCGACCGGTTCGCGCAGATCGAGCCGAAGGTGCTGGTCGCGGTGGACGGCTACCGCTACGGCGGCAAGGCGTACGACCGGTCGGAGGTGGTGCGCGAGATCGCCGGGAAGCTGCCGACGCTGCAGGCCACCGTCTGGATCCCCGCGCTCGGCGCCGACGCGCCCGATCATGGTTTGAGCTGGGACGACCTGCGCGCCGAGACAGCGCCGCTGGAGTTCGAGCGGGTGCCGTTCGGCCATCCGCTGTGGGTGCTGTACTCGTCGGGCACCACCGGCCTGCCCAAGCCCATCGTCCACGGCCACGGCGGAATCGTGCTGGAGCACCTCAAGTCGCTGTCCTTCCACCAGGACCTCGGCGAGGGCGATGTGTTCTTCTGGTACACCACCACCGGCTGGATGATGTGGAACTACCTCATCGGCGGCCTGCTGGTGGGGTCCACCGTCCTGCTGTACGACGGCAGCGCGGCCCACCCCGACACCGGCGCCCTGTGGCGGCTCGCCGCCGAGGAGGGCGTGACGTACTTCGGCACCGGCGCGCCGTACATCATGGCGTCGATGAAGGCCGGGGTGAAGCCGCAGGGGCTCGACCGGCTGCGCGGGATCGGCTCGACCGGCTCGCCGCTGCCGCCCGAGGGGTTCGCGTGGGTCTATTCGGACGTGAAGCCCGACGTGCAGCTCGGCTCGTTCTCCGGCGGCACCGACGTGTGCACCGGGTTCGTGGGTGCGGTGCCGCTGCTGCCGATCCGGGCCGGCGTCATCCCGTGCCGCTGCCTCGGCGCGTCCGTCGAGTCCTTCGACCCCGCGGGCGCCTCGATGGTGGGCGAGGTGGGAGAGCTCGTCATCACCCGGCCCATGCCGTCCATGCCGGTCATGTTCTGGAACGACCCCTCGGGCGACCGCTACCGGGAGTCGTACTTCGCCGACTACCCGGGCGTCTGGCGGCACGGCGACTGGATCAAGATCCTCCCCGACGGCGGGTGCGTCATCTACGGCCGCTCCGACTCGACCCTGAACCGCGGCGGCGTACGGATGGGCACCAGCGAGTTCTACCGGGTCGTGGAGCGCTTCGTGGAGATCGCCGACAGCCTCGTCATCGACACCGGGCAGCTCGGCCAGGAGGGCAGGCTGCTGCTGTTCGTCACCCTGGCCGACGGCGCGTCCCTGTCCGACGAGCTGACGTCCCGGCTGCGTACGGCCCTGCGCACCGAGCTGTCACCCCGGCACGTGCCCGACGAGATCCACGTGGTCCCTGGCATCCCGAGGACGCTGTCGGGCAAGAAGCTGGAGGTCCCCGTACGGAAGATCCTGCTCGGCACTCCCGTGGAGAAGGCCGCCAACCCCGACGCCATGGCCAACCCCGAGGTCCTCACCCACTTCGCGCCGCAGCAGTAGACGGGGCGGTCAGGGGACGAGGGCGTACGCGCGGACGGGGAAGGTGCCCATACCGGACACGGCGACGGGCGCCGCGTGGAACCGGAACCCGGTGTGCGGCAGCCGTTCCAGTCCGCGCATGTGCTCGATGATCGGAATGCCCGCGGTCAGCAGGGCGGTATGGGCCGGGCGGAGCCCGTCCGCCATGTCGTCGATGTTGACACTGTCGATGCCAACGACGGCCGGTTGCCGCTCAGCGAGCAGGGCGGCCGCCTCCGCCGTCAGGAAGGGATGCTCCGGGTCGCCGTAGGCCGGGCCGCCCCAGTGCCTGTCCCAGCCCGTACGCAGCAGGACCGCGCGCCCCCTGACGTCGTGGCCTTCGAACGCGTCGGCGCCGATGCCTCGCCCGGGGGAGCCGGAGACGTCGATCAGCAGGCCGGGGACGTCGACCAGCCGGGACAGGTCGATCTGGGCAAGGTCCTCGCCCTCCGCGAGCCGATGGAACGGCGTGTCGAGGTACGTGCCGGTGTTCGCCACCATCGTGATGCGGCCGATCTGGAACTCGGTGCCCGGAGCGTACCGGCCGCGCGAATCCTCGCGCGTCAGGTGATCGGTGATCTCCGGTGCGGGCAGGCCGGGATAGGTGACCATGCCGTGCCGGACCACATGACTGAGCTCGACGACACGGGCGCGCGGGTGCTGCTGATTCTCGAACATCACGTGGTCAGGATGACGTAGCCAGGACGCGCTCGTACGCCTCCTGCAGCAGTTGGGACGCGCGCGGGCGGTCGGGGTCTGGGCGGGGGATGCCCAGATGGGTCTCGCGCAGCTCGTCCATCAGGTTCTCCCAGAGGGGCGGGCCGCCCTCCTCCAGCAGCCGCGCCCGGATGCTCAGCTCCGGCGTCGTCGGACGGTGCCGCAGGCCCCAGGAGCCGAGCGCGACCATGACCGGAATCGTCTGGATGCCCGCCTCGGTGAGGCTGTAGGTCCCGCGGCGCCCTCGCCCCGCGTCCTCGTGGGTCAGGAGACCTCCGGCGACGAGGGCCTTGAGGCGGCTGCTGAGGATGTTCGACGCGATCCCCTCCTCCGAGTTGGCGAGCAGGTCACGGAAGTGCCGGCGGCCGCCGAAGATCACGTCGCGCAGGACGATGAGGCTCCACCTGTCTCCGAGCGCCTCCACCGCCGCGTTGATCGCGCACCCCGACCGCGGCTCGTCTCGCATGGCCGACCTCCAACTGATTGCGTTTTGCCACCACCTAGTCTACGCTCATTCTCAGTGGTTGCAATCCGCAATCACTGGCCGAAAACAGGAGATCAGCCATGTCTCGTGTCAGGGTGCACAACTTCTCCGTCTCCCTGGACGGCTTCGCCACGGGCGAGGGTCAGAGTCTCGACGAGCCGTTCGGTCACGCCGGCGGGCGGCTCCACGAATGGTTCTTCGCGACCCAGACCTTCCACGCCATGCAGGGGAAGACCGGCGGGAGCGCCGGGGTCGACGACGCCGTCACCGGTACGTGGGACGCGGGCATCGGCGCGGAGATCATGGGCCGCAACAAGTTCGGCCCTCAGCGCGGCCCGTGGGAGAACCACGACTGGACCGGATGGTGGGGGCCGAACCCGCCGTTCCACACGCCGGTCTTCGTCCTGACCCATCACCCCCGGCCCTCGGTCGAGATGGAGGGGGGCACCACGTTCCACTTCATCGACGCCACCCCGGAGGAGGCGCTGCGTCAGGCGCGCGAGGCCGCGGGCGATCTCGACGTGCGGATCGGCGGCGGGCCGAGCACGGTCCGGCAGTTCCTGGCCGCCGACCTGATCGACCACATGCACATCGCCGTCGTCCCGATCATCCTGGGCCGCGGCGAACGCCTGTGGGACGGGCTCGAAGGGCTCGAGAAGCGATTCCGGATCGAGTCGGTGACCACCCCGAGCGGCGTCACCCACATGACCTTCACACGACGCTGACCCCCTGGAAGGCTGACAGACATGACCGAGAAGACCGAGAACATCACGTCCAGGGACGGCACGACCCTCGCCGTCGACACGACCGGCCAGGGTGCGCCGGTGATCCTCGTCGGGGGCGCGTTCAACGACCGCTCGACCGTGGCCGGGCTCGGCGCCGAACTCGCGCCGGCGTTCACCGTCGTGACCTACGACCGGCGCGGCCGGGTGGGCAGCGACGACAAGAGCGACGACTACCGGGTCGCCAACGAGGTCGACGACCTGGCGGCCGTCATCGAGCACGTGGGCGGCCGGGCCTCGGTGTTCGGGCACTCCTCGGGCGCCGTCCTCGTGCTGGAGGGGGCCATGCGCGGGCTGCCGATCGACCGGGTGGCCGTCTACGAGCCGCCGTACTGCGCCGACGAGAACCAGCCGAGGCCGGCGGCCGACATCTACGACCGGCTCAAGGCCCTGGTGGCCGCCGGCGACCGTGACGGCGCGGTGGAGCTGTTCCTCCACGAGGTGGTCGGCGTCCCGACCGAGGCGATCGCCGGGATGAAGGCCGGGCAGGAATGGGCGTTCCTGGCCGACAAGGCGCCCAGCCTGCCGTACGACGTGCTGGTCAGCGCGCCCTGGCAGGTGATGCCGTTCGACCGGCTCGCCGGGATCGGCGTGCCGGTGCTGGCGGTGTACGGCGACCAGACCGCGCCGAACCTGGCGGAGGGGACGAAGGCCGTCGCGGCGGCCGTGCCCGGCGCCGAACTCCTGGTGATGCCGGGAGAGGACCACGCGGTGCTGCAACGGCCGGCGGCGCTGGCGCAGATCCTCACGAAGTTCTTCGGCTGAGCCGTATGCCCGCTCCGGACGCCGGAAATTGTCGGAGCCGGCGGATAACTTCGAGTCGGCATGCGAATCGACGGCGCGACCACTGAACTGGCCAGGACTGGGCTGATCGGCACTGGGCTGATCGGCACTGGGCTGATCGGCAGGGAGCATCCTGCCGCGATGCTGCGCGCCGAGATCGAACGGGCGGTCGGCAGCCACGGCGGCCTGACGCTGGTCGCCGGTGAGGCCGGCATCGGCAAGACCACGCTCGTCACCAGCGCGGCCGAGGAGGCCAGGCGTCTGGGCGCGCTGGTCCTCAGCGGATCGTGCTGGGACTCCGACAGCGCCCCGGGCTACTGGCCGTGGGTGCAGATCCTGCGCGGGTTGCGGCGGTGCGCCGCGCCCGGGGAGTGGGCGGCGGCCGAGGAAGCGGCGGGCGCCGAACTGGCCGCGCTGCTCGGCGAGTCGCCGAGCGCCGACGTGGCCGAGGGCTTCCGGCTGTACGACGCGGTGACGAGCGCGCTGGTGGCGGTCTCGCAGAGCCGTCCCCTGGTGGTGGTGCTCGAAGACCTGCACTGGGCGGACGCCGCGTCGCTCAGGCTGCTGGAGTTCGCGGCCCAGCACACCTGGTTCGAGCGGGTGCTGATGGTGGGCACCTACCGCGACGTGGAGGTGGAGTCGGCGGACCATCCGCTGCGGCCCCTCGTGCTGCCGCTGGTCGCGCGGGCGACGACGGTCCCCCTGACCGGGCTCGAACGCGAGGAGGTCGGCGCGCTGATGACCCGCGCCGCCGGGCGGAACCCGTCCGCCGACCTCGTCACCGAGGTGCACCGGCGCACCGGCGGCAATCCCTTCTTCGTGGAGCAGACGGCGCGGCTGTGGCGCAGCGGCGGTTCCGTCACCACGATCGCTCCAGGCGTCCGCGACACCCTGCTGCGCCGGCTTTCCCTGCTGCCCGCGCCGGTCGTGGACCTTCTCGTCACCGCCGCGGTGCTCGGGCGCGAGTTCCATCGCGAGGTGCTGGCCGCCGTCGCCGCCGCTCCCGTTCTCCAGGTGGAACGGCTGCTCGACCAGGCGGTGGCCGCCCGGCTCGTGGTAGCACGGGGTGGGGAGGCGCGGGGCGGAGAGGCGTTCGCGTTCGCGCACGACCTGGTCCGCCAGACGCTCTACGAGTCCCTCGACGAGAAGGCGGCGTCCCGGCGGCACGCCGCGGTCGTCCAGGCCGTCGACCGGTCGCCCGGCCTCGCCGAGCACGTGCTCCCCGCCGACCTGGCCAGGCACGCCTACCTCGCCGGTGACCACGTCGAGCCGGCTCACGCGGCGGACCGGCTGCTCGCCGCGGCCCGCGACGCCGCCGCTCGCCTGGCCTTCGAGGAGGCGCTCGGGCACTACCGCAGGGCACTCGACCTGGCCGCCGTCGCCGGAGAGCCGCGCCGGCATGTCCTGATCGCACTCGAACTCGGCCGCGAGTTCTACCACGGGGACGACCGCGACAGCGGCCGGCGTGCGTTCGAGGAGGCGGCCGCCGTCGCGCGGGAGACCGGCGAGTCCGAGTTGGTCGCGCGGGTGGCGCTGTCCGTCTACGCGGTCTGTGGTGGCGACGGCGGCCCGTTGGGCGCCGACCTGCTGCGGGAGGCACATGGTGAGCTGGTCCGGGACGGCCGGCCTCTCGACGAGGAGCTCTCCCTCGACCACCTCGCGCGGGAGCTGGCCATCCATGTGGCGCTGCTCGCCCGGCGAGGCGAGGACGACGAGGCGCTGGCCTTCAGCCTGTGGGCCTTCCACGACGCCATCTGGGGCCCGGGCACCGCTTCGGAGAGGGTGGCGCTCACCGGAGAGCTGCTGACTCTGGCCCACCGCACGGGCGATGTGGAGATGGAGAGCGTCGCCGCCGCATTGCGCTGGGTGGCTCTGCTGGAGCAGGGCGATCCCGCCTATCTCGCCCAGTTCCGTGAGTTCGTCGCGCTCGGCGGCCGCACCGACCTGCCGCGCATCGACATGGCCACGGCCAGCGACCGCAGCATCATCGCCGCGTTCACGGGCGACTTCGGCCAGGCGGAGACCCTGCTCGACGAGCTCGCCGGGTTCGAGCACGGGCACGACCACTTCGCGTACATGCTGGACCACCACCGCTGGGCGGTGCGGATGCTCCAGGGCCGCGACGACGACCTGGACGACATCCACCGTGCGCTGCGCAGGAGCCGGCACCCCTGTCCGGGCCTGCTGGAGGCCATGACCGCGCTGCGGAGAGGGGACGGCGCGACCGCGCTGCGCCACCTGCGCGACACCATGGCCAGAGGCGAGCCGCGGCGCTCGATTCAGCCGCTGTGGCTGCGGTTCCAGGCCATGGTCGCCGCGTGGTCGCGCGACCCGGAGCTGTGCGACAAGGCGAGGGCCGAGCTCGACCCCTACCTCGGCAACTGGGCGGTGTCGATGTACGGCTGGGACATCGGCGGCCCGGTGATCCTCCTGCGTGCTCTCATCGACGCGGCGCAGGAACGCTGGGACGAGGCGATCGACGGGTTCACCGCCGCCTGGCACTCCGCCGACCTGCTCCTCGCCCGCCCGTGGTCGGTCGAGGCGCGGGCGCATCTCGCGGAAGCGTTGCTGCGGCGGGGCCGTCCTGACGACGCGGATGAGGCCGGGAAGCTGCTTGACGACGTGGAGGGCGAAGCGGACCGGCTCGGCATGGAGCACATCGTGGAGCGCGTCCGCCGGGTGCGTCTCAGGGAATGCGCGCCCGTGCATGGCCGCTGCGGAGCCGAGTTCCGGCGGGACGGCGCGGTCTGGACGCTCGGATTCGGCGGCCACACCGTTCATTTGCCCGACGCCAAGGGCCTGCGCGACCTCCACTGCCTGCTGAGCCACCCCGGGGCCGACCTGCCCGCCGTACGGCTGCTCGACCCGGAGGGCGGGGAACTCGTCGTCGCCGCCCGGGGGATGGGCGGCGACGCCGTCCTCGACGAGGAGGCCAAGGCGCGATACCGGCGCCGGCTCGCCCTGCTCGACGAGGAGATCGACCGGGCGGCCGAGCGGGGAGACGACGGCCGGGCGGCGGAGTTCGACAGGGAGCGGGCGGCCCTGCTGGCCGAACTGCGCTCCGCCTCGGGGCTCGGCGGGCGAGACCGTCGCCTCGGCGACGAGGCGGAGCGCGCCCGCAAGGCGGTCACCGCCCGCATCCGTGACGTGCTGCGCAAGCTCGACCGGCTTCATCCCGCGATGGCCGCCCATCTGCGCACCGCCGTCTCCACCGGCGCCACCTGCCGCTACCAGCCCGAGCATGAGGTCACCTGGCGCCTGTGACCTATTTGCGGTTGTAGAGGCGCATGGTCAGCGTGCCGAAGACCACGATCGACACCGCGCCGCAGACCAGCACCCAGGTGATCTCCCCGGTGTCCGGGCTGCCCGCCATCAGCGAACGCGCCGCGGTGACCAGGTGGGAGATGGGGTTCACGCCGACGAACGCCTGAAGCCAGCCCGGCATGGTCTGCGGGTCCACGTAGACGTTGCTGAGGAAGGTGAGCGGGAACAGCACCAGCATGCTGACGCCCATCACCGACTTCTCGCTGCGCAGCAGCAGCCCGAACATCGTCCAGATCCACGAGAACGCGAACGAGAAGGCCACCAGCAGCGCGATCGCGGTCAGCACGCCGACGACCCCGCCCTGCGGGCGGAAGCCCAGCACCAGGCCGACCACGAGGATGACCGTCGCCGCCATCGTGTAGCGGAACGCGTCGCCGAGCAGGTAGCCGACCATGGTCGACGGCCGCCAGATCGGCAGCGTACGGAAGCGGTCGAAGACGCCCTTCTCGATGTCCTTGTTGACCTCTACCCCGGTGTACATCGTGATCATCACGACGCTCGTCACCATGATGCCCGGCAGCAGGAACTGCAGGTATTCCGTCGGCGAGCCCGCCAGCGCGCCGCCGAACAGGTAGGTGAACATCAACGTCATCATGATCGGGAACGCGGTGACGTCGAACAGCTGCTCGGGCACATGCTTGATCTTCAGCATCGCCCGCCAGCCGAACGTCAGCGAGGCCGATAGTGCGCTGGGGCGCGGCGGGCGTGCCCCGGGGTCCAGCACCGCGCCCAGCGTCTCGGCCGCGGGGACGAAGGACGTGCCGGTCTCGGTGGTCGTGGCGCTCATGCCGCCGTCTCCTCCATTTCCTTGTCCGTGAGAGCCCTGTCGGTGAGTGCGAGGAAGACTTCGTCGAGGCTGGGTTGGCCGAGGGAGAAGTCGTCCACGACGATCCCGGACGATGCCAGCGCGGCGAGGGCGCGCGAGGCTCGCTCCGCACCTGCGTCCGCGTCCTCTCCGGGGATGCGGGCGGTCAGGGCCACGGGGTCGGCCTCCAGGTGGATCTGGGTCTTCAGCTCCCCGGCCAGCACCCGCTCGGCCTCGGGCCGTTGCGCGGCGTCTCGCAGCCGTACGTGCACCGACCCCGAGCCGACCGACGCCTTGAGCTCGCCCGGCGTGCCCTCGGCGATGACCCTGCCGTGGTCGATGACCGCGATGCGCCCGGCCAGCCGGTCGGCCTCGTCCAGATACTGCGTGGTGAGCAGCACGGTCGTGCCGTGGGCGACCACGATCCTGACGATGTCCCAGACCTGGTTGCGGCTGCGTGGGTCGAGGCCGGTCGTGGGCTCGTCCAGGAACAACAGGTCGGGCGTGTTGAGGATGCTGGCCGCGATGTCCAGCCTCCTGCGCATGCCGCCCGAGTAGTTCTTGACCTGCCGACCGGCGGCCTCGGTCAGCCCGAACGCCTCGAGCAGCCGCATGGCCCTGTCCTTGGCCGCGGGCTTCCGGTGGCCCAGCAGCCTGCCGAGCAGGACCAGGTTCTCCATCCCGGTCATCTCCTCGTCCACCGAGGCGTACTGGCCCGTCAGGCTCACCCGGCTGCGTACGGCGTCGGGCTCGCGCAGCACGTCGTGGCCGAACACCCTGGCCTCGCCGCCGTCCGGGCGCAGCAGGGTCGCCAGCATCTTGACCGCGGTGGTCTTCCCCGCCCCGTTGGGGCCGAGCACGCCGTACACCGTGCCCGCGGGCACGGCGAGGTCGAGCCCGTCCACCGCGCGGTTCTTGCCGAATGTCTTGACCAGGCCCGATGTCTCTATCGCCAGCCCTGGTGTCCGGTCCCGCATGATCTGTCGTCTCCGTTCCGTCCAGACGTTCACCTGAGAGGCGCCAGATCCGGGGCAGGCGCCCGCTAGATCCGATCTAGCGGCCGTGACATCTGTCGTGGCCGGGTCGTGACAGACGGCGGAGGTCCGGACCGGGGCGGCGGCGGAGGCTTGCCGTATGAACCTTCATGACGGCGCCCCCGCCCTCTCCGTGACGGGGCTGCGCAAGACGTACGGCGAGACCCGCGCGGTCGACGGGATCGACCTGGTCATGGGCCGGGGGGAGGTGGTGGCGCTGCTCGGCCCCAACGGCGCGGGCAAGTCCACCACGATCGACATGGTCGTCGGGCTGGCCCGTCCGGACGCCGGGGAGATCGCCGTGTTCGGCGCGTCTCCCCACGAAGCGGTGCGGCGCGGCATGGTGGGCGTGATGCCCCAGGAGGGCGCGTTGCTCGACGACGTGACCGTGGGGGAGACCGTGACGCTGATCGCGTCCCTCCACAGCGCCCCACTGCCGGTGGAGGAGGCGCTGAGCCGCGCCGGGGTGGCCGACCTCGCCGACCGGCGGGCCGCGCGGCTGTCCGGCGGCCAGCAGCAGCGGGTCCGGTTCGCCATGGCACTGGTGCCCGGCCCGGACCTGCTGGTGCTCGACGAGCCGACGGCGGCCATGGACGTGACGGCCCGGCGGGAGTTCTGGCAGTCGATGCACGCCTTCACCGAGACCGGCCGCACCGTGCTGTTCTCCACGCACTACCTGGAGGAGGCCGAGGCGTACGCGGACCGGGTCGTGCTGATGCACGCGGGCCGCGTCGCGGCCGACGGCCCGGTGTCCGCGGTCATGGCCGAGGTGTCCGGCCGTACGGTGACCGCGACCGTGCCCGGCGCCCGCGCCGAGGACCTGGGCGCACTGCCGGGCGTGGCGGCGGCGCACGTCCGCGACGGCCGGGCCGAACTGCGCTGCACCGACTCCGACCTGGTCGTACGGGAACTGCTGACGCGCTATCCCGAGGTCCGGGACGTCGAGATCGGCGCGCTGGGCCTGGAGGACGCGTTCCTGCGCCTGACCGGAGCGTCGGAGGCCGTGCGATGACCGGATACCTCGCGTTCGAGATCAGGCGGACCCTGCGGGACGCCAAGTTCCTGCTGTTCGCGGTCGCCCTGCCGGTGGGGCTCTACCTGCTGATGGCCGACCGTTTCGCCGACCAGGGGGCTCCCGCGTCGTACGTGATGGGCGGCGTCGCGGCGTTCGGGGCGGTGAAGACCGCGCTCGACGTCGGTGCCCGTACGGCGGTGGAGCGCGCGATCGGCTGGCAGCGCCAGTTGCGGCTCACCCCGCTCAGCGGCGGCGGCTACCTGCTGGCCAAGGCGTCGGTGGCGATGGTCGTGGCGCTGCCGCCGGTGGCCGGGGTGTCGCTGGTCGCCGCGCTTGTCAGCGGGGTGCACCTGTCTCCCGGCGGATGGGCGGTGGTCGTGCTCGGCGTGTGGGCGGGCACGGTGCCGTTCGCCCTGCTCGGCCTGCTGATCGGCCAGTTCGCCACCGCCCAGAACCTGCAGGCGTACCAGGGGGCGGTGGTGCTGGTGCTCAGCTTCGTCGGCGGGCTGTTCATCCCGGTGAGCACGTTCCCGCAGGCGCTCGCGACGGTGGCCAAGGTCCTGCCGAGCTACTGGCTCGCGCAGGTCGGGCACGCCGCCGCGCTCGGCGATGGCAGCGACGGTGGCAGCGGGCAGGCCGCGCTGGTCCTGACGCTGTACGCGCTCGTGCTGGGCGCCGCCGTGGCCGTCCGGTATCGCCGCGACACCGCGCGGGCCTAGGGTGACTGACGTGGGTGAGCAGGGCGTATGGGGGCGTTCCGCCTGGCCGGTGTGGAACCCGGCCCGGCCGGCCTCCCGTACGGCTCACATCCGCGGCGTCGTCGTGCTGTCGCTCCTCCTGCTCTGGCCGCTGTGGGACGCGCTCGGACCGTACGGGATCTGGCCGGAGAGCGTGGCGGTGCGGATCGCGATCGGAGTCGTCACGCTTCTGTACGCGGCGGGCTGGCTCGGCGCCATGGTCGCCGGGGTTCGCCTGCCGCCCCGGCGGCGGATCCTGCTCGTCGGGACGCTGTTCGCGCTGGCGGTCGTCGCGGCCCTGCTGCGCAACGGCCCGCTCTACCTCGGCCACGCAGGCGTGTTCGGCTTCGTGCTCGCGGTGGCGGCCTGGCTGCTCCCGGCCCGCTGGGGCGTGCTGCTCGGGCTGGCGACCTGGGTGGTTCAGGTGCTCGCCCACTGGATGGCCCCCGGTCCCGTCCATTGGGGACATGTGGGCGGGCTCGTCCCCGGGATCGTGATCCCGGTGGCCGTGACGCTGCTGATCCGGCTCGTCGTCCAGCTCGGCCAGGCCCGCGAGGAGATCGCGGCGCTGGCCGCGGCGGCGGAGCGCGACCGGCTGGCCAGGGACCTCCACGACGTGCTCGGGCACAGCCTGACCACGATCACCGTGAAGACCGGCCTGGCCCGCCGGATGCTGGAGAGCGGCGGCGACCCGGAACGCGCGCTGGCCGAGTTGCGCGACGTCGAGCGGTTGTCCCGGCAGGCGCACAGCGAGGTGCGCCTGACCGTGTCCGGCCGCCGCCGTCCCTCCCTCGCCGCCGAGCTGGCGGGGGCCCGCGCCGCGCTGCGGGCCGCCGGGATCAGCCCGATCCTCCCGCCGTCCGCGGACCACGTCCCGGCCGAACTGGCCGAGCCCTTCGCGTACGTCCTGAGGGAGGGGGTCACCAACGTGATCCGGCACAGCGGTGCGACGCGGTGCGAGGTGCTGCTCGGAGACGACTGGCTGGAGGTGCGCGACAACGGCACGGGGCAGAAAACGGCGGGGCAGCACGCGGCGGGGCCGGGCAACGGGCTCTCCGGGTTGGCCGAACGGCTGCGAGCCGTCGGCGGGCGGATCGAGGCGGGCCCGCTGCCCGCGGGCGGCTTCCGGCTGCGGGCGAGCCGCGCATGATCAGGGTGTTGCTCGCCGACGACCAGGCGCTCGTACGCGGCGCGCTGGCGGCGATGCTCGCGCTGGAGCCCGACATCGAGGTGGTGGCCCAGGTCGGCTCGGGCGAGGAGGTCGTCGAGGCCGCGCGGCGGACTGTTCCCGACGTGGCGTTGCTGGACGTGCAGATGCCGGGCAGAGACGGCCTGGAGGTCACCGCCGACCTGCGCGCCGCGCTGCCGTCCTGCCGGGTGGTGATCTGTACGACCTTCGGGCGGCCGGGCTATTTCGCCCGTGCCATGGAGAACGGCGCCTCGGGATTCGTCGTGAAGGACGCGCCGCCCGAGCACCTGGTCGACACGGTGCGCCGGGTCCACGCGGGCCTGCGCGTGGTCGATCCCGCCCTGGCCGCCGAGTCGCTCGCCAGCGGATCCAGCCCGCTGACCGCGCGGGAGCGCGACGTGCTGCGCGCGGCCCGGCAGGGCGGCACCGTGGCGGAGATAGCGCGGAGCCTGCACCTATCCGCGGGGACCGTACGCAACCACCTGTCGGCGGCGATCGGCAAGACCGGCGCGAGCACCCGCGCCGAGGCCGCACGGATAGCCGACGAGCACGGCTGGCTCTGAGCCGTCTCCCCGCCTCCAAAGAGGCGCTGCGTGCGCCGAAGGGAGGATGCGGGCCGAGCGGGATCCCTCGCAGCATTGCGGCCATGTCACACTCGTCCGTAATTGGGGGCGCCGCACTGGTCGTTGGACCGCTGGTATGGCTGGCCGGACTGACCACCCGCCATCTGGCGGTCACGGCAGCGACCTTCACTCCGGCACAGGCCGCGCGACTGGCCGGCGCGGAGTTCGACGGGCCAAAGGAACTCGCCGCGTACGCGCAGCATCCGGACCTGGTCACGGCCGGTTACGCGCTTTTCGCCGCCGGCGCCGTCGTACTGTGCCTCGCTCTCGTCACCCTGGCCCGCGTCGCCGCCGCGCGGTCACCGCGGCTCGCCCTCGCCGGTGGCGCGCTCGTGGTGGTGAGCCTGTTCGCGCGCCTGTACTGGGCCGGTGTCGACCATACGGCCTTCCAACTCGTCGATCGGGTCGGCGTCGACCAGGCGACCAGGATCGTGATGGACATCTACCCGCAGATCTCCTACGGGCCCTGGAGACTTCCCGTGACGGCGGCCTTCGGTTGGTACCTCGGCGTGCCACTGCTGGGCGCGGCGGCCTTCCGCGCGGGGACGTTCGGGCTCATCCGCCTTGTCCTGTTCCTCGCTTCCGCGACCCTCTGGAGCGGTGTGCTCAAAGCCAGCACGTGGGATGGGGTCGCCTCGTCGGCGCTGCTGTGCCTGGCGCTGGTGCCGCTGGGAGCCGGTCTGCTGCGTGGCCGGACAGCCCCGCCGTTGCGTTCTAGCGTGGGTCTGTGGACGGCGTGGCGGCACAGATGAGGGTGTGGGAGACACGGCTGGCGCCATGGACCCTGCCGGTCGTGGCCTGGTGCGCGGCGGCGTTCCCCGCCGTGCTGCCGCACGCGCAGCCGTACGCCCGACTCGCCGCGATCGCGATCGGGCTGATGGCCGCCGTCGCGGCGTGGAAGGTGTCGACATGGGCCCTGCTCGGGCTGGCGACGGCGGAGGCGTTGTTCACGCCCCCCGCACTGCTGCTGGGCGTGGCGTCATACCTCGCGGCCACCACGCTCAGACGCCCATCCGTACTGCCGGGCTACGTGGTGGTGGCGAGTGCGGTGGCGGTCGTGCCGCAACCGGGCGAGGACCTGACCTCCGCCCTCGGCGGTGCGCCCTCGCTGGTCTGGCTGCCGCTGGCGGTGGGACTGTGGGCCGACGCCCGCAGGCAGGTGGTGGCCGCGTTACGCGAGCGTGCGCAGCGGCTGGAACGCGAGCAGACGGCCCGCGCGGAGCAGGCACGTGCCCATGAGCGCGCCCGTATCGCCAGGGACATGCACGACATCGTGGCGCACCGGGTCTCGCTGATGGTCCTGCGGGCGGGCGCACTGGAGGTCAACGCCCCCGACGACAAGACAGCCCAGGAAGCCGAACTGATCCGGACGACGGGCAAGGAGGCGCTGGCCCAGCTCAGGACCGCCCTAGGCATCCTCGGCGGCAAGGAGGGCGAAGGCTTCCACCCGCAGCCGACCCTGGCCGACCTCGACTCGCTGCTCGAGCAGTCTCGCTCCGCGGGCGTACCCGTGGAGATGCGGGAGGAGGGCACGACGGGCCCGTTGCCCGTGCTGCCGCAGCACACCGCCTACCTCGTCGTTCGAGAGGCGCTCACCAACATCCACAAGCATGCCGGTCCCACCGCCACCCGCGTGACGCTGCGCCACCTTCCCGCCGCCCTGGAGGTCACCGTCAGGAACGCGCCGCCCGTACGGCCTGTGCCCTCCCTGCCGGGAAGCGGGCTCGGACTCATCGGGCTGAGGGAACGGGTCGAGTTGCTCGGCGGGGAATTCAGCGCGCGGGCGGCCGACGACGGCGGGTTCGTGGTGTGGGCGAGGCTGCCGAAATGATCAGAGTCCTCATCGCGGACGACGAGGCGCTCGTACGGACCGGTCTCCGGATGATCCTGGAGTCCGCCGGTGACATCGCGGTGGTGGCCGAGGCCCAGACCGGCGCGGAGGTGGTCGACGCGGTCGCCCGCCACTGGCCGCAGGTCGTGCTCATGGACGTACGCATGCCTCGCATGGACGGCGTGACCGCGCTCCAGCACATCAACCGGTCGCCGAATCCGCCGAAGGTGGTCATGCTCACCACCTTCGACCGTGAGGAGTACGTCTACGGCGCGCTGCGCGCCGGGGCCGCAGGGTTCCTGCTGAAGGACACCGCGCCCCGCGACCTGATCGCGGCCGTACGCGCGGTGGCCGAGGGCAGCGCGATGCTCTCGCCCACGGTGACCAGACGGGTGCTCGACGCCTTCGCCGGACAGCAGGCGGCCGACGTGCGCGCCGCGCGTGAACGCCTGGCCGTCCTGACGGAACGCGAACGCCAGGTCGTCCGGGCGGTGGCGCGCGGACTGTCCAACGCCGAGATCGCCCGCGAACTCGGCATGACGCAGACCACGGTGAAGACACATGTCAGCCGCTCGCTTTCCAAGCTCGGGCTGACCAACCGGGTTCAGATCGCCCTGCTGGTCCGGGACGCCGGCGAGTCCGGCCGGGCCGGATGAGCGGACGCATGGTTGTGCCCGTTACGCCGCGTGCGTCCACCCCCATGCCGCCGCTTCGCGGCGGTCCTCCTGGAAGCGTGTGATCGTCATGACGATCGCGATGGCCAGGGCGGCCGTCGCGATCGACAGGACGTTGCCGACGATGTCGAAAACGGCCGCATTCCGAATGGCCGGCATTTCCTCGGCATTCGCATAGGTCCGCCGCCCCACTGTGGCCAGTAGTCCGGTGACCAGCCACGCGAGCCACCAGGCCCAGACCAGGGCGGCCCGGCGGGCGGTCGTGAAGTGTGCGGACTCTTCGATAGCGCCGGGCTTGGACGACGTCCAGATATCGTCGACGATTTGTTTTGGAAATACGAAATTGACGATTGGGACGACCCATCCGAAGATCAGCCAGGGCTTGGCGCGCCGGTGCGGCCAGGGGCTCAGGATCTCGGCGTTCGCCCGGGCCCGGAACAGCCAGATCAGGAACATGACCCCGGTAGCGGCGAAGGCGACGCTCTCCACCAGGCCGGATATGAGATACCGTGCGTCGTTGGCTTGGAGGTCGCGGATGGGGACCGCATCGCTGTCGGCCAGGAACCTGTCGATGAGCACGACCCGCTGCACGTCGATGACGGAGGCGATCACGTACACCAGAGAATCGACGGCCAGCATCACGACGGTCGCCGTCCCCAGACTTCGTATCGGACGCAGCGGCGCAGGCGGTGGTGTGGAATACACAAAGGACTCCTCACAATAGGCCGACAACTAATCGTCCGATACCGGGCGCAAAATCGACCGTTCGCGTTTCTCTCCTGGAATGGTTTCGGAATATCGCCGTAGCCGGACGACGGCGTCCGGCCATGCTGCGGCCGGTGGGCCATGACGCCGCGCCGCGATCGCCGGCGTCCCCGGGAAAAGCGAATGACCGGCACGCGGCTCGAGCGCGAGAATCGCCCTCATGTCTCAGCCGATCCTGCGTACCGACCGCATCACGCTTGTTCCGCTGTCCGACGAACACCTGGAGCACGAGGTCGAACTGGACGCCGACCCCGAGGTCATGCGCTATCTCACCGGCCGTGCACGCAGCCGCGAGGAAGTGGAGGTGCTTCATCGCGAGCGGCTCGCCGCCGCGGACCGCGTCGCGGGGCTCGGCTTCTGGGCCGGTTTCGTGGACGGGCAGTTCGTCGGCTGGTGGCTTCTGGAGCCGCCTGCGCGAGCCGACCAGGGCCCGGTCGAAGGGCAGGCCGAACTCGGATACCGGCTCCTGCGTCGCTACTGGCGTCAGGGGTTGGCCAGCGAGGGAGCCCGCGAGCTCCTCCGCCACGGATTCGAAGACCTCCGGCTGACCCGCGTCTTCGCCGAAACCATGGCGGTCAACACCGCCTCCCGCGCCACGATGACGGCGATCGGCATGCGGCACGTCCGTACGTTCCACTTGGACTGGGAGGAACCGCTGCCCGGCAGTGATCTCGGTGAGGTCGAGTACGCGATCAGCCGAGAGCAATGGCTCGCTTCCCAAGCGGCCACGCTTGGTTAAGTTGTCGGCATGGAGGCAGAGGTCGGCGGCGCAGCGGTGCATTACGTCGAGCACGGCAGCGGACTCCCCGTGGTGGCGTTGCACGGAGCGGGGGTGGATCATCGCGAGATGGTCGGCTCCCTGGAGCCGCTCTTCCGTGACCGGCCGGGTTATCGGCGCGTCTATCCGGACCTGCCCGGCATGGGCCGCACTCCGGTGCCGGACTGGTTGCGCGGCTCCGACGACGTCCTCGATCTCTTACTCGGTCTGATCGACGCGGTCGTCGGCGACGAGGCGTTCGTGATCGTCGGCCAGTCGTTCGGCGCGTACCTGGCCAGGGGCATCGCGGAGCGGCGTCCGGCTCAGGTCGCTGGGCTGGCGCTGATCTGCCCTCTTGGCGAGGAGTCGCGTGACGTGCCCGCACACGCGGTGCTGCACGCCTCGGTCGACGTGGCCGATGTGCTGAGCCCGGCCGAGCAGACCCAGTTCCGGGACTACTTCGTGGTGCAGACGCCTGCCACTCTCGAACGGTTCCGGGAGTACGTCGCCCCGGCCATTCCGCTCGTCGACCGGGACGGTCTGGGGCGGGTGTTCGAACAGTGGCGGCTGAGCCACGCTTCCGCGGACGGGTCTCCGTACACGGGCCCGACCCTGATCCTGGCCGGGCGGCAGGACGCCACGGTGGGGTACGCCGGTGCGTGGGATCTGGTGGAGCGGTATCCGCATGCCACGTACGCCGTCCTGGACCGGGCCGGCCACGCGCTGCCGCACGAGCAGACCGGGCTGCTCACCGCGTTCGTCGCCGAATGGCTCGACCGTGTGAACGAGCGCCTCGCCGGGTGAGCCACGCTCACGGATTCGGCGGGTAAGGGTCGCTGCGCAGCCTGCTGTACATCCAGCCGTCGCGCCACTGACCGCGGAGGAACTCCACCGCGCGTAAGACGCCCTCCAGTTTGAAGCCGGCCTTCTCCAGCGACTTCTGTTCCGCGGTGTTCTCCGGATGGGTGAACGCCTGGATGCGCTCGACCGGGGTGTGGGTGAACAGGTAGTCGCACAGCATCGCCTGAGCGCGCCAGCCGATGCCACGGCCACGCCAGTCCGGCAGCAGGGCGATCCCTATCTCCCAGTATCGGGAGACGCCGAACCCTCGGGCCGACCAGCTCACCAGGCCCGCGGCCGTGCCGTCGGCCTCGACGATGAGCCTGCTGTCGTCCTCGCCCAGGTATCCGTCCTTGGCGAAGCGACGTGCCGGTGCCTGGGCGTCGCGAAACCCCGCCCAGTCCAGGCCGATCAACCCCGGCTCCGTGGCGAAACGCCGGAACATGCCGAGATCGTCTTCTGTCACCGGCCGCAGCCGTACCTCAATCGCGCTCACCGTGCCGCCTCCCGTCGATGTTCTTCGACACTAGCGCTGAGATCATCAGCCGCTGACGGCGCGAAGGGCGCCGGGGTGACGGCCGGTGAGGCGGTCGAGCCTGGCGGCGGTGGCGTCGTCCGCGGGGAGATAGGCGATCAGGAACTGGTTGTCGTCGTCGGCCAGGCCGAGGGTTTCATAGGCCAGCCGTAGTTCGCCCGCCTCCGGATGCGTGAGCCGTTCGAGGCCGGTGCGCCTGGACGGGCCCGGCGGAGTTTTCAACCGGTCGGTGAAGGGGGCGCCGACGGCGAGGGTCAGTTCGTCGACAAGGTGCTCGATGTGCGGGTCCCCGCGGGAAACGCCCAGTTTCAGCCCGGCGAGCCGCTCGTCGGCGACTCGGTTCCACTCGGGATATGCGGCTCTGGCCCGGGGATCGGCGAAGACGTACCGCACCAGGTTGGGCGGCCGGCGGTCCAGCAACCCGATCGGGCCGGTGAGCCGCTCGTAGCCGTTCGTGTACGCGAGCACGTCACCGAGACGGTTGACCACCAACGCCGGGGCGGGTTCGAGCCGGTCGAGCAGTGCCCGGACGGTGGGCCGGACCGACTGCGCGGGCGGCCCCTGGCACGGGCCGACAAGCCGGCCGGCGCCATCGGCCGCCTTGAAGTGGTGGAGCAGATGGAGGCGCTCGTCGGCGGACAGGCGCAACGCGTCGGCGAGGGCGGCGAGCACAGGCACCGAGGGATGACGATCACGCCCCTGCTCGAGCCGGGTGAGGTATTCGACGCTGATCCCGGCGAGCGTGGCCAGTTCGGAACGGCGCAGGCCGGGGGTGCGGCGCCGGCCGCCGCCGGGCAGCCCGACCTCGGTGGGGGTGACGGCCTCGCGGCGGGCCCGCAGGAACTCGCCCAGGGTGTTGTCGCTCACGATTCGCAGGCTACCGAGTGGCCTCGTTTCCGATCGTGGCCCTGCGGGGGCCAGTCTCGGCCCGGCCTCCCTCCGACGGTCCCTGTCGCCGGATTCTTTGTTTCCAACAGTCGTAAGGAGCGTTGAAATGGATCTGGGACTCAGGGGCCGTACGGTCATCGTGACGGGAGCCTCCGGCGGCATCGGCCGGGAGATCGCCCGCGGGTTCGCCGCCGAAGGGGCCGACGTGGTGCTCACCTACCACCACTCCCAGGCGGGCGCGGAGCGGCTCGCCAAGGAGATCGACGGACGCTCGCTGGTCGCGCCGTACGAACTGGACGACGACGAATCGGCCCGCGGCCTGGTCGAGACCGTGCTCGCATGGTCCGGCCGGATCGACGTGCTCGTCAACAACGCCGTGCACTGGGGCGCCACCGAGCCGGAGGCGGACCTTCCCTTCGAGGCCGTGCCCGACGAGAGGTGGCAGAAGATGATCCGGGCGAACGTCGAGGGCGCGCTCCGGCTCAGCCGGGCGGTCGTCCCGTCCATGCGGGAGCGTGGATGGGGCCGGATGGTGCACATCTCGTCAAGCATCGCGGTCGACGGCATGCCCGGTGGGGAGTACTACGGGGCGGCCAAGGCGGCACTGCACGGTTTCAGCAGGTCCGCGGCGTTCGGGCTGGGGAAGGACGGCGACATCCTGTCCAACGTCGTGATGCCCGGGTTCACCAGGACCGAGACCAATGTCGCGATGGTCGAGCAGGCAGGCGATCACTACAGTGCGCGGGCTCCGATCGGCCGCCTGCTCGACGCCGCCGAGGTCGCGCGCGCCGTCGTCTACCTGGGCTCGGCCGCCAACACCGGCATCACCGGACAGGCCATCAAAGTGACCGGTGGCGCCTGACGGGTCAGGAGACCGTGCCCCAGTCCCAGAGGGCTTGCAGGACCGGACCGAGGGAGCGTCCACGCGGGGTCAGGCTGTACCGGACCCGAGGCGGCCAGCCGGAGAGGCGGTGACGGTCGACGACCCCGACGTCCGCGAGGTGGGCCAGCCGTTCGGAGAGAACCTTGTCCGAGAGGCGGGGCAGTATGCGGCGGAGCTCGCTGAACGTACGGTCGCCGCGGAGGAGTTCGCGGATCACCAGTGTCGTCCACCTGCCGCGGAGCGCCGCGAGGGTGATCTCCACAGGGCAGGACGGGGAAGGCTCGGCGGCCTCGCCCATCGGGCCGTCCGGAAGGCCGGCCGGGCGATGCAAACCCTTTGGTTAGCCACGAAAGCGCCTCCTAATGTTCCTCGCGGTTCCTGTACGACCGGAGGGATGAAAGCCGATGAGTCGAGAAATAGCACGCCGGGCCGAGGACGTCCCCGCGGTGTTCGCCGCGCGATTCAACAGCGGCGTGCCGGCCGCTGTGTCGGAGATGTACGAGGACGGCGCCGTGTTCGTGCCGAGTCCCGGCATGGCAGTGACCGGGGACGGGATCGGCCGGGCAAACGCCGAATTCCTCGGTCTCGGGGTGCCGATCACAGTGCGGCCCCGGCACACCTACGTGTCCGGCGATCTCGCGCTGCTCGTGGTGGACTGGACCATCGACGGCGTGGACGTCCGGGGTGATCGGGTGCGCATCGAGGGCACCGCGACAGACGTCGCCCGCCGCGGCCCGGACGGCGTCTGGCGGTACGTCATCGACAACCCGTTCGGGGTGGCGCCTGTGGAAGGAAACTGAATCAAGAGGCGGGGCAGCGGTAATCGGCGTGGCGGTTGGGGGAGCAGCACACCACGCCGCAGGTGAGGAAACGGCCGCCGGTCAGCCAGATGCCCCACTGCACGTCCACGCCGTTGGTGAGTGCCTCGCGGGCGGTCTCCAGCCTGAAGTCCAGCCCGATCCGGGCCTCGTCGGCCGGGCGAAGGAAGGAGCTTTCCATCGTCCGGTAGCGCTCCGCGAGCCAGGCGAGAGCGTCGTCGGGCGAGGCCGGAGAGGCGTCGATCCGGCGGGCCGGCTTCAGCAGCCAGTCGCACGTACGCATCGGCGGCAGGGGAGAGCTCGTGAACGGACCGGGATCGGCGGGCGGCAGCGGCGGTCGCCGCTCGGCCTCGTTGCGCAGCTCTTCCCCGATCCCGCTCCACACGTAGCAGTGCAGGTGCATGGCGCTCCGTACAGTGGGGGTGGCCCCTGCTTGCTAGCACCGGGCAGGGGCCACCGTGCTCCTACAGTGTGGTCAGGCCGGCCGCGCGAAGCTCGGCACCGGTGAAGCGGAGAGTCCCGGCATCCGGGTTCTTGCTGTCACGCAGGGCGAAGGCGTCGGCCTCGCCCGGAATCGGGGCCAGCTCGACGCAGGACTCCATGTCCTCCTCCTGCTGGTTGCCGCCGCACAGCCGCCGGAAGCGCACTCCGGCGAGGTCGCGGTCGTACAGGTCCATCGTGTTCCTTTCCTGTTGGTGGTCCGCCCCGGACGGTTCGCCGGGCGGGCGTCTTCATCGGGCCTTGCCGAGCAACAGATCCGTCCACAGCCGTCGCGCCCGCGCGTCGGGCAGCCGTTCGGTCTCCCGGACCTCCGGCCTTTTGTCGGTTCGGTCCGTACGGCGGACGAACAGCAGCCCGCCCGAGGCGCACAGCTCGTACGCCAGCAGCGCGCAGTGGTCGCAGGTATGGGCCATGACCCGGGCCCGGACGCTGCGCCTGGTCTCCCGCATCCACCGGATCGCGACATGTTCGGGCTGCTCCGGCGCCACATGCAGCCCGGGACATCCAGAGTCGGCCTGGGCCAGAGCATCGAGCGCCCGGACAGCGGACGCTCGGAGGGCAGGTACGCCGTCACTCACTGGGGCAACAACCCTGCGGCGAGCTCCTCCTGGTCGCGGAGTTGCGCAACGAGTTGGTCGGCGTCGTCAGCGTCGATGGTGTGGCTCAGCCCGTGACTCAACTGCGCGTCAGTGAGCCGCTGGTTGCGCGTGGCCCATAGGCGATCGGCTGAGCTCCGCCAGATTGTCCAATGGGGGAACGCGGCCCGCAGATCCTGGAAGGTTGTCGTCGTGGACATGCCGACAGCATCACGCGCTGTGCTGGTGCGTTTACACCGCGTTCTCGGGACGTGCGGGACGTTTCGCGTTACCGTCTGGATACGTCCTCAACGTCCTCCCGATTCGAGGTCGCCGATGACCAATCACTCTCTACGCCAAGCCATGTCCAGTGCGAGACTTACCGAAAGGGACCTCGCGCTGCGGTGTGAGGTGGACGTTAAGACGGTGTCCCGCTGGCTGGCTGACGAGGCACGCGTGCCGCACCCACGTCATCGATGGGCCGCTGCCGAAGCGTTGGGAGTGGATGAGTCCGTGTTATGGCCCGAGGCGATAAGGAACACGGTCAAAACTGGACCTGATCGGGAGGTCGTGTCGGTCTACCCCTACCGGTCAGCCTGCCCGAAGAGCGTATGGCGGGCGCTCATCACCGACGCGAAGTCGACAATCACGTTGGCCGGATACACGAACTACTTCCTCTGGCTTGAGCACCCCAATCTGGCGAAGGTGCTCAAGCGCAAAGCTGAGCAGGGATGCCGCGTCCGCTTTCTGATCGGCGACCCCGACAGCGAGATAACCCGCCGACGTGAGGAAACCGAAGGCGTTCCGCTCACGGTGTCCACTCGGATCCGCATCACACTGGCCGAACTCGACCAGCTCAAGGACGTGCCCGGTATCGAGGCGCGGTTCGGTGACGAGCACATCGCCCTGTCGGCGTTCCAGTTCGACGACGAGATGCTCGTCACCCCGCACCTGGCCAAGCTGGTCGGCCACGACTCGCCGCTCCTGCACCTCAAGCGCCACCAGGACGACGGCCTCTACGACCGCTTCGCCTACCACGTCAAGGAGCTGTGGTCGGCCGGCCGAGAAATATGGCGGCAGGTGTAGCACGACGTTCCCCTGCTTGTCGCTAATCAAATGACCGTGGGGAACTCGCTACATCTAGTCCTTGGTCCAGCACGCTCGATGGTAAGCAACGTGCCTCAGATCAATTTTGTGGTTCTTGTGCACGCGCAGCTGACCTACTGCTTGGCCAGTTAATGCATCCATAACGTGTAGATCGTCCGTAAGGTAGATTGCCCCATTATCGAAGCGTACGTGATCGTTCGGGCATAGGCAGAGGAGATTTTCTGGTATGTCGGGACCATGGTGAGGCTGCCCCAGGCCGCGTATGTGGGCACCTTCGCTGTACAGGCCTCCCTCTACTTGTATGGCAAGTCCGCAGACCTGGCATTCGTGTGAGTACCAGGACTTAACGATGTGCGCGATCATGCTGTTTCGCACGATACGCTGTATGATCGAGGTAGTTACCGGAGCGGGCCCGACGGCATACTGATCAATCGACGCAGGACTGGTGACTTTTGGTGTCGATACTTCCCCGTCTTCGAGCTTGACCAGGCGGAACTGCCAGACGCGAAAGCCGTCCACCCCCATCTTGGCCCAATGGCTTTCCACTCGATAGAGTCCGTCGTATCGATAGCCCGAGCTTGGTGCGAATGGCGACTGGTGATGCCGCTTGTTGTGACGTCCTCGTATGACGCGTACCGGCAGTCCCTCTAATTCACTACGAACGAGAGCGGCATTTCCTGAGTCGGTTAACTCTTGGTCTCGAATCTGGCGCCCAGTATTTGGGTCGCGTCCCCCATGCCCAGTGTAAATAATTATTTCCCCGTAGTCCGCATCGTCTACGTATCCGCCAGATACTACGATTGCGTCCGCTCCGGTTTTGGCGTTACCGGATATGCCTGCCATGTTCTGTGAGTGCAGGCCGGCAATTCGAAGTTCTTCTCTGTTCTTGAATGGAGAACCTGTGGGGTAACCCGCGATGTGTCCGAACTGTACTGCCATGCTGCAACATGATGGCATATGGAGTAACCACAAGAGCACCTTAGCCCGATTTGTGGTCATATAGGTATATGTGAGCGCAACGCCTATTGGTTGGAGTACTTCCACGGGACCGTCGGGAAGGTGCCGGTATGAGCTCCTCATCCCGCAACTAGGGCGTCAGGTGGTAAGGGCTGTCACCTGAACATCCATCTCCAGTTGAGTGCTGCTTGAGCGATCGCTTAAGTCGGCCTACCCTCGTTTTGAGCGATCGCTCAAGACGCTGGAGGGTGCTGTGGCGCGGTCTGTGTACGTCGAGTGCTTGATCCGGGCCGACATGGAGGCTCTGTGGGAGCGGACGCAGCGGCCTGAGCTGCATCAACGTTGGGATCTCCGGTTCGCAGAGATCGACTACCTGCCGCGTGCCGACGACGGGCCGCAGCACTTCCGGTACGCCTTTCGGCTCCTGCCGGGGCTTGTCATCACCGGCGACGGTGTCACGACCGGGGAGCGTCAAGACACCGGCGACAGGACGTCGGCGCTGCGGTTCGGCTCGGGCCATCCGCTCTCGCTGATTCGATCGGGCTCCGGTTACTGGCGGTACGTCCCCACCCACGACGGGGTCCGCTTCATCACCCGGTACGGCTATCGCCCCGGCTGGGGCAAGGCCGTGGACCTCGTGTTCCGGCCGCTCATCGGCTGGGCGACGGCCTGGTCCTTCGACCGGCTTCGCCTCTGGCTGGAGACCGGCCAGACGCCGGAGCGTTCCCTGTGGCAGGCCCTCGCCGAACTCTGCCTCCGTACCCTCGCGACCGCCGTCGCCGTCGCCATCACCCCGGCCGTCATCGCCTGCCTCATAGGAGCGGCGGCCATCCTCCTGCCGCCGCTCCCGTCAACCCCTGCGGCCCGCCGATGCCGGCGCCGCCCGCCCGATCGGCAGGCGGCAAAAGCTCCCCTGACGCACCTGGAGACGCCATGACCTCGATCTTCGAACGTGCCCTCGGCGCCGACTTTGCCCGTCTACACCCGCAACTGCGGCACCGCTTCGGCGTGAGCGTCACCGGCGGGCGGGCCTGCGTGGGCACGGGGGTGATGGAGCACATTTGGCATGCGGGCTTCACCCGGCCGTTCCTCGCCCTCGGCGGAACGCGCAACATCCTGGTCCCCGAGCAGGGCCGGCAGGTGCCGTTCACGATCGAGAACTACCCGTACATCGACTCCTACGGACGGGAGACGGTCAGCTTCGTCCGCACATTCGATCTGCCCGGCCACCGCAGACGGTTCGACGCCCAGATGGTGTACGACCCCGTCAAGGGCATCGTCGACTACCTGGGCTCGCATCAGCATGTGGCCGTGGACCTGGACTTTCAGGTGGACGAGCGCGGGGGCCTCGTCATCCGCTCCAGCGGGTTCCGCCTGCACGAGGGGCGGCTCTCCTGCCGTCTTCCCGCGCTCATGACCGGCACGGCCGTCGTGAGGGAGTCGTACGACGACGGGACGGGGGAGTTCCGCGTCGGGGTGACCGTCTCGCACCACAGGCTGGGCCCGATGTTCGGTTACTGGGGGGCATTCAAAGCCCGGTACGTAGACGTCTCGGAACACGGCGTGCCCGCCGCCCTGAAGCCGCGGCGCGAAGAGGCACGCCTGTGAGATCAACGCAGCGGGGGTACGGCGTTGCGAGCGCGTTCGAGAGCGAGGGATGGCCACCAGGTGCCGCCGACGGGGTCCACCTGGTGATACACCGGATCCTCCGGCCCGGGGCCGCCCCGGAGGCACCGGCCGCTGGACTCTCCGGGGTGGCGGATCCACAGGAAGGCGTCGGCCAGCTCGTTGCCGGTGTCGGTGGTCGGGCGCAGGCCGACGCCCCGCCCTGGCGGGTTGCACCACAATTGAGGGTCGGCGTACTTGCCCTCGGGGGCATCCCACACGCCCTTGCCGTTGCGGCTGGTGTCGATGACGAAGTGGGTCAGCGGCGCGTCGGCCGGCACGGCGTCGATCTCGGCGTCCGCACAGGTGCCGCCGCCCTTGGTGCTCAACAGGTAGACGCAGCGGGAGAGCCTGTCCCCGTATCGGAGGAGGCTGTCGGTGTGCTGGAAGTCCGAGCTGTTCAAATAGAAGCCGTCGGCCCGCCCCACCCCGGCGTTCACGAGCCGATCGGCCATCACGACGAAGTCGGGCCACCCCTCGATGCCGCCGTCGAGGTAGACGGCCGTGTGCGGGAGCTTACCCAGTCGGTCCACCGCGTAGCCCAGCTCGCGGTAGCGCTCGGTCATCCCCGCCTTCCCGCCCGAAGGGCAGTCGTCGGTGCCCGGCAGCTCGGTCAGGCTGTTGGGTTCCAGCACCACGACCGCCCGGCCGGCGCCGATGCCGGCCGCGATCCGGTCGATCCAGTCCTTGTACGTCTGCTCGTTCGGCGCCCCCCGATCGGAGCAGTCCAGCAGCGGGACGTAATCCGTGAGGAACACCGGTACGGCGTCGTGGGCCGCGGCGAGCCGCATGGTGGACGTGACCGTGTCCTTCACCTCGGCGACCGGCATGTTCAGGTTCACGGAATGCGGCACTGCGGCCAGGGCGCGCATCAGCGCTGCGTCGGTTTTCCTGCCCTGCGCCTCCCAGAGGTCCGCCTGGCGCTGCGGGTCGAGCTCCTGCTTGTACGCGAACCGTACGCCGGGCTCGCGCAGCGGGTTGCCCCCGGTGTCTGCGGCGGAAGCGGACGGGACCGTGACAGCCACGGAGGCCGCCGAGGTGACGGACATGGTGGCGGACGAGCCGGACGAGGACGAGCCCGACGAGGTGCTGAGCCAGGTGGCGGTCACCGCCGCGACCAGGGCCAGCGCGCCCGCCCCGGTACCGATCATCAGACTGCGGCGGCGTCTCCCACCACCTCCGGGCAGAGTGGTAACGGACGGTGCCGCGGAACCGGTGAGCGTGTCGAGAATGTCCTGTACGGTCGGTCGTTCGGCGGGGTTCTTGGCCAGGGCGCGGGCGACCAGGGTGCCCAGCGGGCCGTCGAGGCCGGTCAGGTCGGGTTCGCCGTTGACGACTCGATTGAGCACGACGGGGAGCGATCCGTGGCCGAAGGGGGCGTGGCCGGTGCCCGCGTAGGTGATCGTGCTCGCCCAGGCGAAGACGTCGGAGGCGGGTGTGAGCGGGCCGCCCTCGAACTGCTCGGGCGACATGAACGAGGGCGTGCCGACGACGGCGCTGCTCATATGTCCGGCCATGTCTGACAGGTGAGCGATGCCGAAGTCGATGACTTTGGGGCCGATGGGGGAGAGCAGGACGTTGCCGGGCTTGAGGTCGCGGTGGATGATGCCGGCGGCGTGGATGGCGCGCAGGGCGGTCGCGACGCTGACGGCGAGCCCGTCCAGGCTGGAGCCGCGTAGCGGTCCGTCGCGTTCGACGGCCTCCCGGAGGTTCGGCCCGGGCACGTATTCGGTGACCAGGTAGACCGTTTCGCCGTCCACTTCCGCGTCCAGGACGGCGGCGGTGCAGAAGCGGGCGACTCGTTTGGCGGCCTCGACCTCGCGGCGGAACCGGCGGCGGAAGTCGGGGTCGGCGGCGATCGTGTGGTGGAGCAGCTTGACCGCCACGCGGGTGCCGTCCGGAGCCTCGCCCAGGTAGACGGTGCCCATCCCGCCCTCGCCCAGTCTGCGCAGCAGCCGGTACGGCCCCACCTGGGCCGGGTCACCCGCCCGCAGACCGGACTCATGCTGCTCGGGTAAGCCCCCCGTCTCGCTGCCGCCGTTCACATCGCCCCCGCTGGGATGTCCGGAAGGTCAGGCCACTACGGATCTTATTGACCACCGCCGGGCGCGGCCATGGCCGAACGCGTGCCACTACGGTGAAGCCGCGAAGAGGAACGAAGGGGGAGACGATGGGCGACACCCGTAGGCGGCTGCTCGAAGGCGCTCTGGAGACACTGCGAACCCAGGGCATCGCGGGGGCCTCGGCGCGGGCGATCGCCACCGCGGCCGGGGTGAACCAGGCGCTCGTCTTCTACCACTTCGGCACGGTCGACGACCTCCTCGCCGCGGCCCTGCGGCACGGCTCCGAGCAGCGGGTGGCCGTCTACCGGGCCCGGTTCGCGGCCGTGAACTCGCTGAAGGAGCTGCTCGACCTCGGCCGTGCGCTGCACGCCGAGGAACGCGAGGCGGGAAACCTCGCCGTGCTCGCCCAGATGCTCGCGGGCAGCCAGATGGACGACAAACTCGCCCCCGCCACCGCGGCCGGTCTCGGCATGTGGGTCACCGAGATCGAGGAGGTCCTCAACCGGGTGCTGGCCGACAGTCCGCTCGCGGAGTTCGTGGACCTCGCCGGGCTCGCCCGCGCCACCGCGGCGGCTTTCGTCGGCCTCGAACTGTACGAGGGCGTCGACCAGGACGGCGCGGAGCGCGCGTTCGACAGCCTGGAGCAGCTCGCCGGCCTGGTCGGCGTCCTGGAGGACATGGGCCCGCTCGTACGGCGTACCGTCCGCACCCGCCTCCGCAAGGCCAACTCCGGCGAAAAGTGAGTCAGCGCAGCGGCGGGACGGCGTTGCGGGCGCGGTCGAGGGCGAGCACCGACCACCAGGTGCCGCCGATGGGGTCGACCTGGTGGTAGACGGGGTCCTGGGGCCCCTTGCCGCCCCGCGTGCACTGGCCGTTGGACTGCTCGGGGGAGCGAAGCCACAGGAACGCGTCGGCCAGTTCGCTGCCCGTGTCGGTGGTCGGACGGCGACCGACGCCGCGACCGGGCGGGTTGCACCAGATCTGCGGGTCGGCGTACTTGCCCTCCGGCGGCTCCCACCCGCCCTTGCCGTTCCGGCTGGTGTCGATGACGAAGTGGGTCAGGGGCGTCCCGGCCGGCACCGCGTCGATCTCGGCGCCGGTGCAGGTGCTCCCGCCGTTGTTCATCTTCAGGTAGAGGCAACGGGACAGGCTTTCCCCATACCTGAGAAGCTCGTCGGTCTCCTGGAAGTCCGCCGTGTTCAGGTAGAAGCCGTCGGCTCGCTTCACCCCGGCCTTCACGAGCCGGTCGGCGATCTCGACGAGGCTGGGCCAGCCCTTGATGCCGCCGTCGAGATACACGGCCGTGTGCGGGAGCTTCCCCAGGCGGTTCACCGCGTAGCCGAGCTCTCGGTAGCGCTCGGCCGCGCCCGCCTTGCTTCCCTGCGAGCAACTGTTGGAGCCGGGAAGCCTGGTCAGGCTGTTCGGTTCCAGCACGACCACCGTCCGCGCCTTGCCGATCGCCTTCGCCACACGGTCGATCCAGTCACGGTAGGACCGCTCGTCCGGCTCTCCCCATTGGGAGCAGTCCTTCATCGGCACGTGGTCGGTCACGAACACGGGAACGGCGTGACGCGCGGAGGCCAGCCGTACGGTGGACGCGACCGTGCGCCCGGCCTCGGCGGCCGGCATGTTCAGGTTCACAGGATGTGGCACTGCGGCGAGGGCGCGCATCAGTGCGGCGTCGGCCTTCTTACCCTGCGCGCTCCAGACGCTCGCCTGGCGCTGCGCGTCGGGATCCGGCCGGTACGCGAACCGTACGCCGGGCTCACGAAGCGGGTTGCCGCCACTGCCCGTCGGGGCCTTCGACGCGGCCGAGGCGATGGGCGTAGGCCCCCCGGAGACCACCACCGTGGAGCGAGTGGAGGTGACTGAGGAGGTCGCGGACGCCCCGGCATGCGTGTCGCCGCCCGAGGGCCATAAGGCGACCACCGTCGCGATCACCGCCAGCCCCGCGACTCCGGCCGCTGCCCCGGTGAGCAGCCTGCGGTGGCGTCTGTCGCCTCCGGGCAGTGTGGTGACCCACGACTCCGGCGCCACTGACGCCTGGGACATCACCTCCGCCCCGGATGCCGGCGAGGGCATCGCGGGGGAGCCGGTGAGGGCGTCCAGGATGTCCTGTACGGTCGCTCGTTCGGCGGGGTTCTTGGCCAGGGCGCGGGCGACGAGCGTGCCCAGCGGCCCGTCGAGGCCGGTCAGGTCGGGTTCGCCGTTGATGACCCGGTTGATGACGACCGGCAGCGGCCCGTTGCCGAAGGGGGCGTGGCCCGTGCCGGCGTACGCGACCGTGCTCGCCCAGGCGAAGACGTCGGAGGCGGGTGTGAGCGGGCCGCCCTCGAACTGTTCGGGGGACATGAAGGAGGGCGTTCCGACGACGGCGCTGCTGTGCGTGGCGGTGTCGGTCAGGTGGGCGACGCCGAAGTCGATGACTTTGGGGCCGATGGGGGAGAGCAGGACGTTGCCGGGCTTGAGGTCGCGGTGGATGATGCCGGCGGCGTGGATGGCGCGCAGGGCGGTCGCGATGCTGACGGCGAGGCCGTCGAGGCTGGAGCCGCGTAGCGGTCCGTCGCGTTCGACGGCCTCCCGGAGGGTGGGCCCGGGCACGTATTCGGTGACCAGATAGACGGTCTCGCCGTCCATTTCGGCGTCGAGGACGGCGGCGGTGCAGAAGCGGGCGACTCGTTTGGCGGCCTCGACCTCGCGCCGGAACCGGCGGCGGAAGTCGGGGTCGGCGGCGATCGTGTGGTGCAGCAGCTTGACCGCCACGCGCGTCCCGTCCGGAGCCTCGCCCAGGTAGACGGTGCCCATCCCGCCCTCGCCCAGTCTGCGCAGCAGCCGGTACGGCCCCACCTGGTGCGGGTCGCCCGTACGCAGGTCGGCGGGGTGCCACGGCGGGCCGGACGGCCATCCGGGGCCGGACTCGTGCCCGTCACCGAAACCGCCTAAGCCCCCCGCCCCGCTGCCGCCGTTCGCCCCACGAATGCGACATCGTTCGCCCCCGCTGGATGCTCTCGCCAGATCAGTAAGGATCTTATTGACCACCGCCGGGCACGGCCATCGCCCGGCACTGCGGAGCCGCTCAGCGGTCGCGGCGGCCGTTCTCCCGGTCGGCGTCGTCCTTCCGGCCGTGGTCGAGGCCGGTGAACTGCCGCACGTACGCCTGGTAGGCATCGGCCCGGACTCTGGCCGACGGCGATTGAGCACCTCGGACGATGCTCTGCGGAATGCCGCCGGAACCGGGCCGCCTGGACTGGTAGTCCCGCAGCCGTTCCCGATGGTCGTCCGCCCAGTCGTGAAGCGCCCCGATGCGGGCAAAGTAGAACGCCACGGCCAGCAAGGGCGTGAGGAGAACCGTCGTCACGATGGAGCCGACGTCGTGAAGGAGCACCCCAAGGATCAGGACGACTCCGACCACGATGCCGACTCTGATCGAACCTCTCCGAATGCTGCCGCGCGCAGCCCGGGCCCACTCGCGCACGCGCCGCAGCGGAGGCTGGTACGCCGCGCCGAGCCGTACGACGGTCGGTAGCCAGCCTGCGTACGCCGCCAGGGTCAGTGCCACGAGATACCAGGACACCGTCGCGGCGATGTCCGGCAGAGTCCAGCCCCAGATGATCCAGGCCACCGGGATCGTGGCGGCGCCCCAGGCCCCGAGCCACAGCGTCGCGCGGACGACCGCTCCCAATCGGGCGGTGGGCGAGAGCCGCCGGCTCTCATAGTCGGCCCACTGCCGGTCCCGTAGAGCGGAGGCGTAATCCAGCACGGTCGTCATCCGCTGGTTCTGCCGGTCGACCGCCGCCTGGTGACGCTGCTGTTCCGCCTGGGCCGCGGCGAAAGCCGTGAAGTCGGCGCGCACGAGCCACCCGATAGGGGTATCGGAGCCGCCGTCCCGCGCGCGCAACCAGTCGTACCACTCGATCTCACCGGCGGGGGGTGGCGCCACGCGCTCGCAGCCGGCGCGCAACCACGCCTTGCTCTCCGGGTAGGGCAGAAGGGCCGCGAGCAGCAGCCCGCGCGCCCCGCTCTCGGCCCATTCCCGGGCTTCGGTCGGCAGTCCGGGAGCCTGAGCGGCCAACTGCCGCCACGCATCCCAGGCCTCGTCCCAGGCCCGTTGCGTTCCGCGCAGCGCGCTCAGCACCGTGAACCTGGAGAGGGCGTCCAACAAGCCGCCCTCGCAGAGGTCGCGGTAGAGCTCCCATTCGGGGCCGCTTTCGCGCAGACGACCGATCCTGAGTGCCTCGGAAAGCGACTCCGGGGTCACGACCGTTCCCCGCCAGACGGCTTCTCCCTCCGGATCGAGCCAGCCCAGCAGGTGAAGCAGTTTCAGGTCGGCCGGGAGTCCGTCGTCTCGGAGCCGATGGTCGACGAGTTCGATCTGGGCGGTCAGGTCATCGGCGGTGAGACCGTCGAGCGCGTGCAACCAGGCGAGAAGGCCGTGCCAACCATCGGAGGGAGCGCCGGTCGTGGCCGCGCCCTCGAAGAACTGACGCCTCGCCGCAGCCCAGTTGCCGCGGATGGCGGCGGCCAGTTCTTCTCGGGTCGTAACCGCCGCACCCGCGAGGACCAGCGGGCGGCGCTGCGGCGCCGCTTGGTGGAAGTGGTTGATCTGGACGTTGCGATCGCCGAGTTGGAAGGGGGCCGGGCCGTGGAAGACGTTTCCCGATACTCCGTCTCCGTCTGATTCGGCGTCGCGGGTCATGCCCTCGGCCCGAAGTGGTTGTCCTGACGGTTGTGGTCCCCGACCTGAAACGCGGTCGGTCCGCGGAAGACGTTCCCCGACACACCTCCCACTGATGCCTGGCGGGCCTGGTCAGCGATGTCGTTCAGTTCACGGGCGACCCGTTCGCGTTCGGCCTCGCCGAGACTCTCCAGCAGCATCTCGAACCGGGCCGTCCAGGACGCCTCCTGCCGTGCCCGTATCAACGCCGCATCCCCAGGGGCGAGCGAGGCGAGATCCGCCGCGGTCTGATCCAGCCGCATCAATTCCGCCTGCTCACGTTCGGGATCGTCGCGGCCGAGCACCTGCGCCACCCGCTGCCGCACAGTCACCCACACGTCCGTGCCCGCGGCCTGCACCACCGCGGTGCCGCCCGCCGCGGCCACCGCTGCCAGCCATTCGACCAGCATTTTCGGCCTCCTCACATGCTTTTATGACACTGTATAACTGGCCTTGGTGAGGTCGCCGGATGCCCCGATATGGAAATCGACCCGGTTCCGCCTATCAGCGCCTTGAATGCATCGCTTATGGGCACGATCTCGGGGCGCGAAATGCTCGGCCGATGCACGGCTCACACGGTGTGGTCCAGTTGCCGCCAGCGGCCGGGGTCGTTGAGCCGCTGCAGCCGTAGCGCCTCGTCGTGGTAACCACGACGGGCGTCGTCCTCCGTGCGAAAGGCCAGGGGCCTGCCCCGGGGCTCCGACGACGTCACGTACCACTCGCCGTACTCACAGCCGCTCGGCAGCCGGCCCAGCGTGATCTGGAAGGACTTGCCCGGATCGGCGGCGGCGAACTCCCATCGGGCCACCGGTTCGAGGCCGGAACAGGTGGACAGCCACCCCGCCGGCAACTCCACGCTCCCTGCTTCCGTCCGCTTGGCCGCCAAGCGCGCCAGTTCCTCGGGAGCGACCAGCAGGTACGCCGCCAGGACGCGCGACGCCTTCGACAGCCCATACTCGGCGGACGGGTTGCGGTCGACCTCGTCCCAGTAGGTGCCGACCACCCGCCCCAGCTCCAGCGCGTCCAGCCTGCCCGACATCAGTTCCTCGCGGACCGGCAGGATCCTGTGAAGCCATCCCGCGCCCGTCTCTTTCAGGTTGAACAGCTCGGAGTCCTCGGCGTACAGGCTGAACCGCAGGAGCAGATCGTCGCCGCTGGTTTCCATGTGCAGGCCTTCCAGCGAGGTCCCGTGCAGACACGGGGCGACGGCCTGCGCCGGCAGCGCCGCGCTGGGGATCCGGAAGGCGACCGTACGGGGACCGTAGTTGTCGAAGAACAGCCAGGCGTCGAAGGTCCGCTCGACGAATTTCTCCATATCCGGTGTGTAGTCGTCCCAATCCACAGATGTGGAGAATTGGTTCGCCGTCACGATCGGCTGCCCGGGCAGCATTCGCAGCACCGACTGCGTGTTCTCGTCGAGAACACGGTCGACCACCATGGCCTCGACGTATCTGTAGTGACGCCGTTCGTCCCGGTACTTGCGCCTGCCCATGCCTGCACTCCCTGGGAACACTCCGTCCGACGTACTGTAACGATCACGCGAATCGAACGGGCGGAATCAGGCGCAAAAGGGCATCAGTTCGTGAGCGTGGCCGCCAGCAGTTCGCGCAACGCGATCGGCTTACGACCGAGCAGCTCCCCGAGGGCGGGGCCGACCTCGGCGAACTCTCCCCGGCGGCTGGCCTCGAACATGCCCAGCAGGAACCGGGCCTGCGGCTCGGGCACGCCGCGCGCCACCATGCCCGCGACCCACTCCTCGTCCGGGACGGTGACGCGGGTGATCTCGCGTCCCGTCAGGTCGGAGGCGATCGCGGCGACGTCCGCGAGGTCGAGTGAGTCGGGACCGGTCAGCGGCGGCGTGATCCCGTCGAGCCGGCCCTCCTGGGTCAGTGCGACGGCGGTCACCTCGGCGAGGTCGGCGTGGGCCGTCCAGGAGACCGGGCCGTCCTCCGGCGCGACGAGCGTGCCGGACTCGAGCGCCTGACCGACGAACTGGAGCGCGGTAGTGGCGTAGAAGCCGTTGCGCAGCGCGGTGAACGCGACCCCGGCTGCGCGCAGGTCCTGCTCCGTCTCGGCGTGGGACGGCATCGGCAGGAAGGGCGAGGCCGGGTTCGCGCCCATGTGGCTGGTGTAGAGGATCCGCTCGGCGCCTGCGGCCGTGGCGGCCTCGATCGCCGTACGGTGCGGGCGGGCGTCCGCCGGGCCGGAGACGATGAGCACCTGCGCCGCGCCCTCGAACGCGTACGCAAGGCTCGCGGGGTCGTCGAAGTCGCCCTGGCGGACGCGTACGCCGAGGTCCACGAGGTCCTGGGCCTTGAGGGGGTCGCGGACGCTGACGCCGATCCGCTCGGCGGGGATGCGTGCGAGCAGGTGCTCGACGACGCCACGGCCGAGCTGACCAGTCGCTCCGGTGATGACGATCATGTTTTACTCCTTGATATCGCTGATAACGACAGAACGCTAACACTGGAAAATCGGCGATAGCAACGAGCTGATATCGTTGGAAGCGTGAGCGATCCGGAGAGCGAGGCGGCGAGTGGCCGCGACAGGACGCGGGCGCACATCGTGTCGGTCGCGGCCCGGCTGCTCGCGAGCGGCGGGCGCGACGCCCTCTCGACCAGAGCGGTGGCCTCGGCGGCTGGGACGCAGGCGCCGACGATCTACCGGCTGTTCGGCGACAAGGAGGGCCTGCTCGACGCGGTCGCCGAGTATGGCTTCAGCTCCTATCTGCAGGACAAGAAGGCGAGCCCGCCCGCCGACGATCCGGTCGAAGCCTTGCGGGCCGGATGGGACCTGCACGTCGGGTTCGGGCTGGCGAACCCCGCCTTGTTCTCGCTCATGTACGGCGACCCCACGCCGGGACGGCGGTCGCCCGCCGCCGTCGCCGCCTTCCGCATGCTCGGCGAGCGCATCCACGCCATCGCCGCCGCCGGCCGGTTGAAGGTCGGCGAGCGCCTGGCGGCCGACCTCCTGCACGCCGCGGGCTGCGGCACGGTCTTCACGTTGCTCGCACTGCCCGAGGAGCGGCGTGACCCGCGCCTGTCCGAGGTGGCCCGCGACGCGGCGATAGCCGCCATCACCACCGACGCCCCCGCGGTCGAAACCCCCGGCCCGGCCGCGGCGGCGATGGCGCTGCGCGCCGCGCTACCAGACGCCACGGCTCTCACCGACGGCGAACGCCACGTGCTCGGCGAATGGCTCGACCGCCTCGCCGCGGACGGATCCGGCTGAGGTCTCGGCAGGCCGAGGTCAGCGGGCCGCGCCGGTCTCCGCGTACTCCACCAGGAGTTCCCGGCGCAGCCGGGTCAGGTACGTCTCGCTGCCCGCGGACGAGCGGCTGTAGCGGTCGATGTCGTGAAGGGTGCGCCAGCCAGGCAGTCGCTCTCGGGCAAGGCGCACGAGACCCATCCCGGTCACGGAGGCGGCCGCGCCGTCGGTGGGCCGCAGGATGGCGGGTGCGGCGGTGAGTATGGCGTCCACCTGGGCGAAGCCGTCCTCGACCTGACGGGTCACCGCGTCGATCGCCTCCTGCCTGGTGCAGCCGGTCTCGTGGCGGAGCACCCTGACCAAGTTGTAGGGAGCGCCGACGGCCTCGTCCTCGTCCAGGGTCCGCAGGTCGTTCTCCGCCAGCGCCGCGGCCGCGGCGACGTCCAGGAGCCGCCGGTAGAGCGGATGGTCGCGTACCGCCGGTTCGAACTCCCCGCCGTACGTGATCTCGAAGCTGTCCAGGAAGACCGGCGCCCCGGAGCTCCCCAGGCGCAGCGCGAACTGGTCCCGCAGGCTGGGGATGAACCCGCTGAGCCGGTGGCATGCCTCGCGCTCGGCCGCCTCCAGCCATTCCTCGAGGTGGCCGAGGGCGCGCGTCCGCCACGAGGGAGGCTGGACGAGGCGGATCCGCTCCCATGCCTGTGCCATGGCCGTGGCGACCGCTCCACCGGCCGGCGGGGTGCCGTCGAGCCCGCGTACGAGGAGGGTGAGCCGGTGCCGCAGCCGGACGATCTCGTCAGGGTCGGCGAGACCCGGCTCGTCGAAGAGGTCGTCGACGACGGCGATCACCAGCATCCACCGGGCCAGCGTCTCGGCCTGCTCGGCGTCGGCGTCCGGCCAGAACCGCGCGGCGGTCGCGGCCATGGCGTTCCACCGCGGGTGGCGGGCCTCCTCAGGCGTGGCGGCCAGCCCGGTGTCCAGCAACCAGGCGTCCAACCGCTCCTGTACGCGCTCCTTCTCCCCGGCCGGGAGGCCGGCCCGAGCGGAAACCGGAGTGGAAACCGGCGCGAGAGAGGGCGCGGGGGAGGGGGCGGGCACGGTGACGGGTGCCGGGGCGGCCTTTCCGCCGGAGCTCATGACCGACCGCACGTAGCCGGCGAGCCCCCTCCCGTGACCGCGGATCCGCCGAGGCCCCGGAGCCGCAGGAGATCGAGCCGCCGCAGAGCCGTCTCCATCTGGGCGTCGGCGACCTGCCGGGCTTCCTCCACGGCTCCGCAGGACAGGACCAGTTGCCGCGCGCGCTCGGCGTCGGCCGCCGTCAGGCCGCGGCGCAGCAGCCGGGCGAGGGCGGGTTCGCGGCCCAGGGCCCTGATCACGGGGAGCGTGTAGACGCCTTCCATGATGTCGGAGTTGGCCGGTTTTCCGAGCTCCCCGGTCGTCGCGGTCAGGTCGAGGATGTCGTCGCGCACCTGGTAGGCCAGGCCGAGATGCCAGCCGAACCGCGCCAGGTCCTCCTCCGCCTCGGGGTCCCGCCCGGCCTGCATGGCGCCCAGCCTGCAGGCGAGGGACAGTAACTCGGCCGTCTTGGCGCCGGTCACCTCCATGTAGGCCTCCTCGGTGCGGGAGAGCAGGAAGCGGTCGGCGGTCTCGGCGATCATTCCCGAGCACGTGCGCTGGGCGATCTCGGCGACCATCAGGGCCTCACGCCGGCCCAGCTCGGAGAGGATCCGGCTGGCGCTGATGAACAGGAGGTCGCCGGCCAGGACGGCCAGGCGCGCGCCCCACACGATGTTGACGCTCGGCCTGCCCCTGCGCTGGCGCGCGTCGTCGATGACGTCGTCGTGGTAGAGCGATGCCATGTGCAGCAGTTCGACGGCCGCCGCGGCCTTGACGGCGCGGATGTCGGCGGCCCGTTCCGGCCCGGCGAGCACGTAGTACGACAGCAGCACCAGAGTGGGCCGGATCAGGTGGCGGTGACCGGCAGGCTGCCTGGTCAGCGGGGCCAGCTCGGAGCGGCTCGGCACGTCCGCCATGCCGACGATCTCCCGCACCCGATCCAGGTCGGACTCCAGGGCGGGGAAGGCACGAGAAACGCTCTCAGATGTCACGGATGCTCCTGACGGGGACTCATGAATGCGCCGCCACCGGCCCGCCCACCGGCTGGTGCGCGCGCGTACGGCCGGCGAAAGCGGAGATGCCGAGGACGACCGTGCCCAGCGCCCAGCACGCGGCCGGGCCGGCGGTGTTCCAGGGCACCGTTTCCATGGCCACGGCCGCGACCGCCGCCTGCATCGGCCCGTAGTCGGGCAGGTAACGCACCAGGACGCCGGCCGCGGCGGGGGTGGCGAGGGGGCTCTGCAGGGCCAGGTCGATCGAGCAGATCACGGTGACGAGGACCAGACCGGCCAGGTCGCTGGTCAGCACCGCGGCGAGCGCGATGCCGATCCCTCCGTAGATCAGCGCCCCACCGGCGAGGGCGGCGGCGAGCAGCAGGGGCTGCGCGGTCGGATGGGTCAGGCAGATCAGGCCGGTCGCGTAGAGCGCGACGCAGAGCGCGACCACCACCAGGGCGGTGAGCTTCGCCGCGATCAGGCACAACTGGGGGAAACCGGATCGCACCAGCCGGCGGTCGAAGGACGCCGAGTTCATCGTGGTCACGAACATCATGAACCCGGTGATCAACGCCAGGATCTGCAGCGCCCCGCCGAGCTGGTTGAGGACGTTGGCCGGCATCGTGACGGTCCGGTCGGCGGCCCGGACGTAGAACGGGAGCGAGATCTCCAGGGACAGGGCGTAGATGAGGATCGCCCACACCGGGATGAAGACCACGATGATCACCAATGCCAGCCGGTTGCGCAGGTGCTCCACGAACGTCATGCGCACGGCGGTGGCGTAGCAGCCCCAATGGCGTCTCACGGCGCACCCGCCCTGTCCGTGGCACCGGCGGTCACGCGTTCCTGCTCGCGCAGCACGCCGCCCTCCAGCCGATGGAGCGTGTCGAGCCGTGCCGCGTCGTAGGCGAGATGGGAGACCACCAGCACCGAGCGGCCACGCGCGCGCAGTTCCTCGGCCAGGTCCCAGAACCGAACGTACGTCTCCCAGTCGAAACCCTGATAGGGCTCGTCGAGCAGGAGCACGTCCGGGTCGTGCATCAGGGCCAGGACGAGGTTGAGCTTCTGCCGCGTGCCGCCGCTCAGGGTGGCGGGGCGGGCCCCGCGGGAGCCGGAGAACCGCAGCGCCTCCATCAGCTCCTCGGCCCTGCGCAGGCTCTCCAGGCCGTAGGCGACCTGGAAGAACCGCAGGTGTGCCCGACCGTGAACGCGTCGTGCAGCACCGTCTCCTGTGGACAGTGACCGATGCGCCCGCCGTGGCGCACCGACCCGCCGTCCGGCCGCAGGTCGCCCGCGAGGACGCGCAGCAGCGTGGTCTTGCCCGCGCCGTTCTCCCCGACGATCCCCACCACTCGGCCGGGCGGCAGATCGAGATCCACTCCACGCAGGACCGGGCCACCCCGGTAGCTCTTCCGTACGTCCCGCACCCGCAGCACGGGCTCATCCGACGGCATTCGGCACCCTTCCCCACCCGGTCCCGCGTCGGCTACTTCGGTGTGTCGACCGCGATGAAGGCGACCGTGCCGCTGCCCTGGGCGCTGCTCACGCCCTTGCTGGAGCACTGGCTGATGTCCGAGGTGGGAGCGGCCTTCCCGGCGATCCGCTTGCCCTTGAGCTTCCCTTCGGTGACCTCGCCGACCAGCATCATGTCGCCCGGGTTGTACGAGGCGATTCCGTCCATGTTGGGCCGGATCGTGGAGGTGCCCAGTGTCTGGCCCTGGGCGTCCTTCCAGGTGATGGTGCCCGTGCCTGCGACGTTCTGGACGCCCGTGCAGGACGCCTGCCCGGTGCCCTTGAAGGTGGCCGTCCCCGAGCGGATGTTGGGGAAGCTGCCGTCGGGAGAGGCGCAGCCGGTGAGCGTCACGGTGCCCGTGGCGGTCACCGTACGGGCCTCCTTGCCCACCGCCGGGTCGGCGGTGATCGGCTGGCCGTTGGTGCTCACCGCGCACGTCAGCACGGTGTGGCCGCCCGGCTGCTTCGGCGTGGGGTCGGCGACCGGCCTGGTGCTCGCGCCGGTGCCGCCCGACGCGCCCTGGGCCACCGTCGGGGCGACCACCAGGGCCAGGCCCAGCAGTCCCGCCGCTGCGGCGCCCACGCCGCCGGCCAGGTACGCACGAGATCGAGAAACGTTCATGACATCCCCCCGAGTGATTGCTGTACGCAATCTATTTATCACAGAGGGTAATGAAGGGGAGTGGCTCGGCGCGGGATAAGTCCAGCCCTCGTCAATGGCAACGGCGGTTTCCGCTGGTCAGATCATGACCGTCATCGTGCCGGCGACCACCTGGAAACCGAGCCTCTCGTACACGCGGCGGGCGGGGTTGCCCTCCGTCACCACCAGGCCCATGCCGGTCAGACCGTCCGCGCCGGCGCGGACCAGGGCGGTCGACAGCATGAGCGCGCCGAGGCCCCTCGGCGACCGGTCCGGGTGCCGGAAGACGTCCGCGATCCACGGTCCCCGATTCGAGTCGGTGACGAGAACGCCGCCCACGACCTCGCCCTCATCTCGTACGGCGAGGACGCTGCACGGAAGCAGCGGGCCGATCTCCTCGCCGCTGAGGAGCGGAACGAGCTCCTCCTTCAGTGCCTTCTCGCCGTCGCGGGGACGGTGGTCGGGATGGCCGGGCGGGTAGGCCGCGAACCACGCGGGGAAGATCTCGGCGGGCGACCGGTCGCAGGGGACCACCCGGAAGCCGTCCGGAGCGGTGCCTGCCACCGGCCGCGCGATCGGCAGATCGCACAGCATCACGTGCATGTGCCGCAGCAGCCGCGCGCCCCGGTCGAGCAGCGCTCGACCGAGCTCAGCCGGCACGGAGACCGCCCAACCGGGCATCCGCGACGTGATCGTGTCCGCGGCTCCCGCGCCGATGTCCTCGATCGCGTACGCCCACGGGCTGCCGTCGCGTACGCCCTCCAGGTAGCTGAACACCGGGACGCCGTCGGCGCCGAGCATTGTCCGCCGCTCCTCGGTCATACCGTGAGGTTCGCGCAGCCCGGCCCGATCGGCAACCGGTCGAGGTCACGCGTCGTCGTCCTCGGCCTCCCAGCGCAGCAGGTCTCCCGGCTGGCACTCGAGCGCCTCGCAGAGCGCGGCGAGCGTCGAGAAGCGCACCGCCTTGGCGCGGCCGTTCTTGAGCACCGCCAGGTTGGCGGGCGTGATCCCGACGCGGTCCGCGAGCTCGCCCACGGACATCTTCCGCTTGGCCAGCATGACGTCGATCTCGACGACGATCGGCATCAGATCACCTCGTCCAGCTCGGCCTGCATTCGCGCCGCCTCGATGTCGCGTGCGACGGCCTGGGCGAGCAGCATCCGCAGCACGAGCACGATGAGCGCGACCCCCAGGGCCGCCACGCCGGCCCCGCCTATCAGGAGGACCACGCCAGGTGGGACGGGCTCGCCCGGGGCCAGGACGGCCCCGAGCGCGAAGATCAGGAGGGCGGCCGCCACGAAAGCGCCGGTCACGACGTCCACCCACCGGAAGGCGGCGTGGGTGAACACCGTGCCGCGCCGCACCATGGTCACCAGCCGCCATACGCAGACTAGGACGACTTCCACGGTCACGAAGCCCAGGACCGTGATCGCGAGGATCGGGACGCGCAGGTACGCGTACTCCGGGTCGAGCTCCTCCAGGTCGGAGGCGAGCAGCGGCACCATCACCGTCTGCACGAACACCGAGCCGGCGAGCAGTGCCACGAGCACGGCGCGTAGCGCAATCACCGTCAGCTTTCTCATCGTCCCTCCCTCGATCGACCTACGATAGAAATCTATCGAGAATCGATAGGCGATGGCAAGGCGTACCCGACGCGATACCCGCTGCCGTGCCCTAGACGCTCTGGGGGAGGCGGAACAGGCGGCCGGGGTCGTACGCCGCCTTGACCTGAGCCAATCGGGCGGCGTTGGCGCCGTAGTACTGCTGCCGCCAGTCCTTGAGCTCCGGATCGATGTAGTTCACGTACGCGTGGTCGCCGAAGTACGGCCGCATGGCGGCGTGGGCGGTCCGGGCCCAGCCGGCGGCGCCGGAGAAGTGGGAGTAGTACTGCACGCTGAACAGCGCCTTGCGGTGCGGGAAGGCGGTGGCGTCGGGGCGGACCCGGCCGACGGCGCCGCCGAGCGCGTCGAGCATCACCGAGTGCCGCCCCGGGGCGGCGACCTGGGCCAGCAGCGCCTTGATCCCGGCGGACGACAGCGGTGTGTAGGCGAAGTGCGACTTGGCCGAGAACGAGTCGCGCACGAGCTTGCCGCTCGGATTCTGCCCGGGAAGCGTGCCGGGGCGGTGGCACTGGGCCACCGACATGGACGCGCAGCCCGCCTCCACCATCATCGCGTGGTCGTACGCGGAGGTCGCCACGTAGCGGGTCGCAGGGCCCGAGCCGACGCGGTCGACGAGCTTCTGCAGCAGGTTCTCGCACGCCGTCCTGCCGCCGAGGTAGAGGCCGCCGACCATCACGTCGAGCGAGGGATCACGGTCGAGATGGCAGTTCGACCACATCGCGTCGGGCGCGGAGGGCGCCCACGCCTGCCATGCCTTCAGCACGGCCGCGGCCTTCGACCAGGGCCAGTGCAGGAAGAACAGGGTCACGGAACGCGTCGGATGGGTCCGGAACGTGAACGACGTCGCCACGCCGAAGTTGCCGCCGCCGCCTCCCCGGGAGGCCCAGTAGAGGTCCGGGTGCGAACTCGGCGAGCAGGTCAGCACCTTGCCGTCCGCTGTGACGATCTTCAGGGACTCCAGCGCGTCGCAGGTCAGGCCGTACTGCCGTGACACCACGCCGATGCCGCCGCCCAGCGTGAGCCCGGCCACCCCGACCGTCGGGCAGGAGCCCGCCGGGATGCTGACGTCGTGCGCCGCCAGCTTGGCGTAGACGTCGACCAGGCGCGCCCCGGCGCCGACCGTGGCGTGGCCGCCCGAGTAGGACACGCCGCTCATCGGCGACACGTCGACGACGAGCCCGCTGCCCGTGGACCAGCCCGCGTAGCTGTGGCCGCCCGACCGGGAGGTCACCGGCACGCCGTATCGCCGGGCGAACGCCAGGCACTCCGACACGTCCGCCGCCGTCGTGCAGTAGGCCACCCCGGCCGGGCGGGTGGAGTCGAAGGCCGAGTTGAACACGTGGCGCGCGTTGTCGTACGACGCGTCGCCGGGGCGGATCAGTTTGCCGTCCAGCCCCCGCCCGAGCGCGGACCAGTCGGCGGGACGGGGACCCGCGGCGGCGAAGGCCGTGCCGGAAAAAGCCGCGGCCCCGGCCAGGGCCGAGACGCGAAGGAAACTCCGTCTGTCGATCATGGTCGTACTCCCGAGGTGGTGATCTACCTCGTTGAGACGCTCATGGAACCGGTCCGGTTGGTTACAAGCTCATCACTTCGTTCCTATACGCAGGGCCTCCTCTCAGCAGAGGACGGGAGGCGTCACCAAGGACGGCTCCGTCTCCTCGGAGCGGTCCCACCCCTGACCGGCCGGCGCCGGCGGCCCGCGAGGGACGGTTTCGGGACGGACGGTCCCGCCAGGCTGAACGTGCCCTCCCTGCGCACCGTGTGCCAGCGCAGCCGGGCCCCCAGAACCGCGGTGGCCACCGACTGGATGACGACCAGGTACATCAGCTGCCGGTAGACGAACTGCTGCAGCGGCAGCACCCACAGCACCGAGGCCCGTTCGCCGTCCAGGCGCAACGCGTACCAGCCGGTGAGCGCCTGCACCGCGACGAAGCCGGCCCACACCGCGACCACGGGAAGGGGATCGCCGACGAACAGCCCGTAGAGGGCCATGACGTCGACGACGGGGGCCAGCAACGGAAGGATCACCTGGAACAGCGTGAGATATCCGAGGCATCGACGGCCGAACGGACGGCGCTCCACGATCGCCCCGCGATGCTTCCAGATCGCCTGCAGCGTGCCGTAGCACCACCGGTACCGCTGCCGCCACAGCTGGCCGAGTGAGGTGGGCGCCTCGGTCCACGCCCGGGCCCGCTCCTCGTAGACCACCCGCCACCCTCTGCGGTTGATGGCCATGGTCAGGTCGGTGTCCTCGGCGAGCGTGTCCGCGCTGACGCCTCCGGCCGACGCCACCGCCTCGCGGCGGAACGCCCCGATCGCTCCCGGCACCGTCGCCATGCAGCCGAGCAGATCGAACGCGCGGCGGTCCAGGTTGAACCCGACGACGTACTCGACGTGCTGCCAGCGGCCGATCAGTCCGCGCCGGTTGCCGACCTTGGTGTTGCCGCTGACCGCGCCGACGGTGCGGTCGGCGAGCGGCCGTACGAGGTGACGGATGGTCGAGGGCTCGAAGACGGTGTCACCGTCCACCATGACCAGGATGTCGTGGGCGGCGTGGGCGATGCCGGTGGCGAGCGCGACGGGTTTCCCGGCGTTCGGTTGCCGGATCACCCGGACCCCGGGCAGGCCGAGCGAGGCGGCGATCCGCCCCGTGCCGTCGGTGGAGCCGTCGTCCACGACGACGATCTCGACCGGGCCCGCGTAGTCGGTCCTGACCAGGGACCGCACCGTCGCCTCGATCCCCGCCGCCTCGTTGTAGGCGGGGACGATCACCGAGACCGGCGGCGGGGCCGCCCAGTGGGGCGTGCCGGTGCTCGCGGACCTCCCGCGCGTCCTGCGGGCGTGCGCCCACGCCAGTGCGACGAAAAGGGTCAGCCGGAGCACGGTGAGCACGCCGGCCGCGGCGAGGAACCAGCCGAGCGCCTCGACGAAGGCGAAGGAGGCCCGCTGGGCGAACCCCAGGACCGTGCCGAGGACGCGCTCGTCGGGGGAGGCGGCGGTGTGCGCCGTGGGCAGCCCGACGGCCTCCGTGAGCGTGGTGGCGGAGTATCCCTTCCTCTCCAGCCGGGTGAGCAGCCGGTCGACGGCGGCCAGCGTGCGGGTGCGGTCGCCTCCCGAGTCGTGGAACATGATCACCGCGCCCTCGCCGTCGGCCGTGCGCGCGAGGGACGCGAGGACCATCTCGTCCACGGGCGGGCGGCTCCAGTCCTGGGTGTCCACGTCGGTGAACGTCACGAGGTATCCCTCGTCGCCGAGCAGCCGCACCGCGGAGAGCTGCCCGTACCCGACCGCTCCCGGGGCCGAGGAGTACGGAATGCGGGCGAGGCGGGTGTGGATCCCGGCCGCCGCGGCCAGCGTCTTCTGCGTCAGGGACATCTCCACGCGGACCCGCCAGGCCGGCACCGCGCCCAGGTCGGCGTGGGTGTAGGTGTGGTTGCCGATCTCGTGCCCCTCGGCGACCACGCGGCGGGTGAGCTCGGGGTGCTCGGCGACGTGGGCCCCCAGGACGAAGAAGGTCGCCTTCGCATGGTGCTCGCGGAGCAGGTCGAGCAGCTTGGGCGTCCAGCGCGGGTCGGGACCGTCGTCGAAGGTGAGCGCCACCCGGCGGGGCTTGGGCCGCGCGCTGAGCGGCCGGGACCCCGAGGCGTTGACCAGAGGGCCGCCGGAGCGGATCTGCTCCAGCTCGGCGGAGTCGCCGTAGTCCGCCGGGGGCGCCTCGGTCTCGCCGATGACGTTGTGCGCGTACGCGTTGAGCAGCAGCGCTCCGGCCATGAGCAGGGCGGCGATCGCGACGAGGAACCAGTGGCCGCGCGGCTCTGCGGGTCTCCGCTCGGCCGGTCTGCGCCGTCGTCTCATCGACGCGTCACTGGGAGGCCCCGGGCGTCTGCCCGGGCTGCTGGGAAGTCGTCTGGACGGTGCTGGGCTCCGGCGCCGGGGTACGCGTCGCCTCGTCGGCCGCCGCCGTGGTCTGCGCGACCTCGGGAGCCGACGGCGCGGGCGTGGACGCACCGGACGCGGAGATCTCCACATCCGGCTCCGGGACCGCGGAAGGCCTCGTGCTCGGCTTGTGGCTCTTCTGCGTGGAAGGAACGGCGGAGGGCGCCCTGCTCGGCAGTCCGCGAGCGGAGGGTGTCCGCCGCGCGGAAGCCGCCGTCGCGCGCGGCGTGCCGCTCGCCCGGAGGACACGCCTGCGCTCGGACCTCGGGGACGGGGTGGGGGAGCCCGCGGGGGAGCGTTCCACGACCTGTTGTCCCTGCGTGCCCGGCCAGCCCATCGGGGGCAGCTCCGGGCCGGCCAGTGCTCCGCTCACCAGGGTGAGCGTCAGCGCGAGGACGACGATCGCCCCGCCGACCGCGGTGGCTGTCAAGATCTTGGCCCGGCGCCCGCTCTGGTCCACGAAGACGGCCGTACGCTCCGGACGATGATCTTCCACGACGCATGATCGTACGCGAGTCGAAAGCAGCTTCGAGAAGTCCAAACCGTTTTGTGATCAGGCATTCAGGATTTCCCGATCTCCGGCGCGAGGACCCCCGCCGGTGAGCGGGCGTCTCCGGGGCGGCATGCGCATCGGAGCCCCCGGCGGGGGCGGGGCTGGTTAAATGGGGCACGGTCAATCCCCTGGTCGCGTGCACGGGACGAAGTTGACGTTTGTGCCGTTATGGGGTGGTATCGGGGGCGGTGGTGCCGGGCTTTTGATCAATGGGGGATCGGGAGGGACGCGCCCATCGTGGAGGAGTGGCGCATGCCTGCGACGCCGTACGGCCGGGCCGGGTCCGGGGAGGTCCTGCCCCCGCCGCGCAGCTTCGGCGAGGAGGGCGGGCGCCTGTCCTATGGCGGCTATCTCCGCCTGCCCGAGCTGCTCGCCCAGCAGGAGCAGCGGTCCGGGGCCAGTGACGAGCTGCTGTTCATCACCGTCCACCAGGTCTACGAGCTGTGGTTCAAGCTCCTCCTGCACGAGCTGGAGCGGATCAGGGACGCGATGATCGAGGGCGCGCTGTGGCGCGCCAGGCAGCTGTTCCGCCGGGTGCACGCGGTGGAGAAGGTCCTGGTCGACCAGGTCCAGGTGCTGGAGACCATGACGCCGCAGGACTTCCTGGAGTTCCGGTCGGTCCTCGCCCCCGCGAGCGGCTTCCAGTCGGTGCAGTTCCGCGAGCTCGAGTTCCTCTCGGGCGCCAAGGACCCGTCGTACCTCGGCCGGCTGAGGGACGCGAGCGAGGCCGAACTCGCCAGGCTCCGGCGGCGGCTCGCCGAGCCGACGCTGTGGGATGCTTACCTCACCGCCCTCTCCCAGCGTGGCCTGCCGGTCTCCGACGAAGAGATCATGGAATCCCTGCTGGCCGTGGCCCGTGACCGGGGATCGTACGACGATCTGTGGGACCTGGCCGAAGATCTCCTCACCCACGACGAGACGACCGCGCTCTGGCGGATGAGGCACGTGCAGATGGTGGAGCGCCAGATCGGCACGAAATCCGGTACGGGAGGCTCGTCCGGGGCACCGTACTTGAGGGGAAGGACGCGTTTGCACTTCTTTCCCCTGCTCTGGGAACTCCGGGCCTGGCTTTGAATCCTCACAAGGGAGTGAGTAGCGACATGCCGCTCGAAATGGCGCTGAATCGGCAGGAATCGGATGAAGCGCTGGACGAGCTTCTCCGCACCGCCGCCGAGAGGTGCGCGCACGCGCCGGGAGCGCTCCAGGTGGAGGGCGAGGACGTCCTGACCTTCCTGAGGCGGTACTACCGCAACGTGCCGGTCGAGGACCTGGCCGACCGCGACCCGGTGGACGTGTACGGACCCGCGATGGCCCACCGCCACCTGGCCCAGCACCGGCCGCAGGGACGCGCGCTGGTCCGCGTCTACACCCCCACGCTTGAGGAGTGCGGCTGGGACCCGGGCCGCACGGTGGTCCAGATCGTCACCGACGACATGCCGTTCCTCGTCGACTCGGTGACGACCGAGCTGGACCGGCACGAGATCGGCACCCACCTGATCGTCCACCCCCAGATGCGGGTGCGCAGGGACATGACCGGCGAGCTGCTCGGCCCGGACCAGGAGAACATGACCGGGCAGGTCGTCCGCGAGTCCTGGATGCACATCGAGATCGACCGGCAGGCCGATCACGCCGTGCTCAAGGAGCTCGAGAGCGACCTGCAGCGGGTGCTGCTCGACGTGCGCTGCGCGGTCGAGGACTTCGCCAAGATGCGCGCCCTGGCCGTGCAGACCGCCGAGGACCTGGCGGTCAACCCGCCGCCGCTCGACCCCGCGCAGGTCGAGGACAGCATGGAGCTGCTGCGCTGGCTGGCCGACGGCCACTTCACGTTCCTCGGCTACCGGGAATACCGGCTCGAGGACACCGACGGCGGCGCCGCGCTGCGCGGTCTGCCCGGCACCGGGCTCGGCATCCTGCGGGCCGACAAGGCCGGATCGGCCAGCTTCGCCGCCCTGCCGCCGAAGGTCCGCGCGAAGGCGCGGGAGAAGCAGCTGCTGATCGTCACCAAGGCCAACAGCCGGGCCACCGTCTACAAGCCCCACTACCTCGACTACGTCGGGATCAAGGTCTTCTCGCCCGAGGGCGAGGTGATCGGCGAGCGGCGGTTCCTCGGGCTGTTCACCACGTGGCGTACAACGAGTCGATCTCCCGCATCCCGGTCCTGCGGCGCAAGCTCGCCGAGGTGCTGGAACGTGCCGGGCTGTCGCCCGACAGCCACGACGGCAAGGATCTGATGGAGATCCTGGAGACCTACCCGCGCACCGAGCTCTTCCAGATGCCCGTGGACGAGCTGCTGCCCATCGCGCTCGGCGTGCTGCGGCTGCGCGAGCGCAAGCAGGTCAAACTGTTCCTGCGCCGCGACGACTACGGCCGCTACATCTCCTGCCTGATCTTCCTGCCGCGTGACCGCTACACCACCAAGGTCCGCCTGCACATGCAGCGGATCCTGATGAAGGCGCTCGGCGGCACCTCGCTCGACTACAGCACGATGATCGGCGAGTCGGCGCTGGCCCGGCTGCACGTCGTGATCCGCGGCGAGCGCGGCAAACCGCTCGCCGAGACGCCGGTCGACGTCGAGGAACTGGAGGCGCGGCTGGCCGCCACCACCCGCACGTGGGAGGACGACCTCGCCGCCGCGATCAACGAGCTGTGCCCGGAGGAGGAGGCGCCCCGGCTGCTGCGCCGCTACGGCACCGCCTTCCCCGAGGGCTACAAGGCCGACTTCCCCGCGCGTACGGCCGTCGCCGACCTCAAGCGGCTGGAGGCGCTCGGCGAGGACCCGAACGCCATCGGCATGAACCTCTACGAGCCGTACGGCGCGGCCGAGGGGGAGCGCCGCTTCAAGCTCTACCGGCTGGGCGCGCCGATCTCGCTGTCGCGGGTGCTCCCGCTGCTCACGCGGATGGGCGTCGAGGTGGTGGACGAGCGGCCGTACGAGATCGACCGCGACCACGACCCCGACACCAGGGACGCCTGGATCTACGACTTCGGCCTGCGGTACACCCCCTCCGAGGAGGTGCACCGCGACGAGTTCAAGCGGCTGTTCCAGGACGCGTTCGGCGTGCTGTGGCGCGGCGAGGTGGAGAACGACGGCTTCAACGCGCTCGTGCTGGCCGGCGGGCTCACCTGGGAGCAGGCCGAGATCCTCCGGGCGTACGCCAAGTATCTGCGGCAGGCCGGGACCACGTTCAGCCAGTCGTACATCGAGAGGGTGCTGCGCGGCAACGTGCGGCTGGCCCGGCTGCTGGTGCGGCTGTTCGAGGCCAGGCTCGACCCGCGGCGGCCGGACGACGGCAGGCCGGAGGTCTGCGACGCGCTGACCGAGGAGATCCTCGCCTCGCTGGACGAGGTGGCCTCGCTCGACGAGGACCGCATCCTGCGGGCCTACCTGGAGATGATCCAGGCGACGCTGCGCACCAACGTCTTCCAGGCCGCGCGCGACGACGGGCGCGACGCCGGGGACGCGGGCAGCCAGTTCGTCACCGGCAGGCGCAAGCCGTACATCTCGCTGAAGGTCGATCCGCAGGCGATCAGCGTGCTGCCGCTGCCCCGGCCGAAGTACGAGATCTTCGTGTACTCGCCGCGGGTCGAGGGCGTGCACCTGCGCTTCGGCAAGGTCGCCCGCGGCGGCCTGCGCTGGTCGGACCGCATGGAGGACTTCCGCACGGAGATCCTCGGCCTGGTCAAGGCGCAGATGGTCAAGAACACCGTCATCGTGCCGACCGGCTCGAAGGGCGGCTTCGTCGTCAAGCAGCCCCCCGCGGGCGGGCGCGACGAGTTCCTGGCCGAGGGCGTGGCCTGCTACCGCCAGTTCATCTCCGGGCTGCTCGACCTCACCGACAACCTGGTCGCGGGGGAGGTCGCGCCGCCGCCCGACGTCGTGCGGCACGACGGCGACGACACCTACCTCGTGGTGGCCGCGGACAAGGGCACCGCGACGTTCTCCGACATCGCGAACGCGGTGGCCAAGGAGTACGGCTACTGGCTCGGCGACGCCTTCGCCTCCGGCGGGTCGGTGGGCTACGACCACAAGGCCATGGGCATCACCGCCAGGGGCGCCTGGGAGTCGGTCAAGTACCACTTCCGCACGCTCGGCGTGGACGTGCAGACCACCGACTTCACCGTGGTCGGCGTCGGCGACATGTCCGGCGACGTGTTCGGCAACGGCATGCTCCTGTCGGAGCACATCCGGCTCGTGGCGGCCTTCGACCACCGGCACGTGTTCGTCGACCCCGACCCGGACGCCGCGCGGAGCTTCGCCGAGCGGCGACGGCTGTTCGAGCTGCCCAGAAGCTCCTGGGACGACTACGACAGGTCGCTCATCTCGGCGGGCGGCGGCGTGTGGCCGCGCACCGCGAAGTCGATCCCGGTCTCGCCGCAGACGCGCGCCGCGCTCGGCCTCCCGCACGGCGTGACCGCGCTCGCGCCGAACGACCTGATCAGCGCGATCCTGCGGGCCCCCGTCGACCTGCTGTGGAACGGCGGCATCGGCACGTACGTCAAGGCGTCGTCGGAGACCCACGCCGACGTGGGGGACAAGGCCAACGACGCGCTGCGGATCAACGCGGCCGACCTGCGCTGCAAGGTCGTGGGCGAGGGCGGCAACCTCGGCTTCACCCAGCGCGCCCGGATCGAGTTCGCGCTGAACGGCGGGCTGATCAACACCGACTTCATCGACAACTCGGCCGGTGTGGACACCTCCGACCACGAGGTGAACATCAAGATCCTGCTCGACCAGGTCGTCCGCGACGGCGACATGACCGACAAGCAGCGCAACCAGCTCTTCCTCGACATGACCGACGAGGTGGGCAGGCTGGTGCTGGAGGACAACTACGCCCAGAACGTCGTGCTCGCGGCGGCCCGCGCGCAGGCGCCGGAGATGCTGCACATCCACGCCCGCTACCTGCGCAGGCTGGAGCGCGAGGGGCTGGTCAACCGGGAGCTGGAGTTCCTGCCCTCCGACAAGGTGCTCGCCGAGCGGCGCCAGGCCGGGCTCGGGCTCACCAACCCCGAATTCGCGGTGCTGCTCGCCTACACCAAGCTCGTGGTGGACGCGGAGCTGCTGCAGTCGGACATCCCCGACGACCCGTCGCTGGCGTCGTGGCTGGTGTCGTACTTCCCCTCGGCCCTGCGCGACCGCTTCCGGACGTACATGGACTCCCACCCGCTGCGCCGGGAGATCATCACGACCCGGATCGTGAACGACGTGGTGAACTTCGGCGGCACGAGCTTCGTCTACCGCTTCGGCGAGGAGACCGGCGCCTCGACGGCCGACATCGTGCGGGCCTACCTGGTGACGCGGGAGGTCTTCGACCTGCCCTCATTCGTGCGCCAGATCGAGGAGCTGGACAACGAGGTGGACACCGGGACCCAGCTCGCCATGCTGCTGGAGGGCCGCAAGCTGTCCGAGCGCGGCACCCGCTGGCTGCTCGGCAACCGGCGTCCCCCGCTCGACCTCGCCTCCACGGCCCGCTACTTCATCGAGGGCGCCGGCGGCCTGCTGCCCCACCTGCCCAAGCTGCTGACCGGACCCGATCTCGCGGCGTACGAGGAGCGCAGGGACTCCTTCGTGGCCAGGGGCGTGCCCGGCGAGCTGGCCGAGCGGGTCGCGTCGATGGTGCCGGCCTACTCCACGTTCGACCTCGTGGAGATCGCGGCGTACACCGGCCGGCGTGAGCGAGGTGGCCGAGGTCTACTTCGACCTGGCGACCGGCTCCAGCTCGCCCGGCTGCGCGAGCGGGTGATCGCGCTGCCGCGCGACAGCCGGTGGAACTCGATGGCCAGGTCGGCGCTGCGCGACGACCTGTACGCCGCCCACGCGACGCTGACCAGGGACGTGCTGATCCACAGCCGGCCGGGCCTGTCGCCGGAGGAGCGGCTCGCGAGCTGGACGGAGGCCAACCAGGCCGCGGTGACGCGGTCGCGGCAGACGCTGTCGGAGATCTGGGAGAGCGACACCTTCGACCTGGCGACGCTGTCGGTCGCGCTGCGCGCGGTGCGGACGCTGGTCTCCACCAGCAACCTCCCCCACGCGGAGGCGTGACCATGCTCGGTGATCAGCGGTTGGAGCCGCCGGTGACGAAGCCCTCGTAGCCGACGACGTGCGCGGGCGCGGTGGACGCCTTGGGCGGCACCGCGCTCACGTACTGCTGGGTCTCGACGATCTGTCGCTTCTGCCGGATGAACAGGTTCTTGGCGGGGTTCAGCAGCCAGCGGGCCTCGGCGGGGATCGCCACCGGACGGCCCTCGGCGCACTTCAGCCCCTGGGGCTGGCCCTGCGGCTGGGCGCTGGCGGTCCACGAGGACGTGCGGATCAGCGTGTACAGCATCATCGCGCCGCCGTCGCGGGTGCGCAGGGCGAAGGTCGGGTAGTTGGGAGCCGAGGCGAAGATCGACTCGTAGACCATGCAGTCGTCGGCCTTCGCCGTCACCTTGGTCTTGACGATCTCGTCGTAGAAGCCCGTCGTCTGCGGGCCGGGGGCGATCAGCCCGGAGGCGTAGCCCTTGGGGCCCTCCTCGGCCACCGTGGCGTGCAGCGGGCCCATCAGGTTGGGGCTGATGGCCACCGAGGCGTCGCGCGACTCCAGGGCAGTGGCGTACCCGTCCGCGTCGAGGGCGACCGAGGGCGGCTTCTCGCCGGGATAGAGCAGGGACGCGAAGCTGTTGAGCCACCGCCCGTCCTGGCCCTGCCGCACGAACGTGAACACGCCCGTGCGGACCTCGCCGGACGCGTCGCGCCGCCGGGCCGTGGCCGCGAACCAGACGGCCGAGCGGCCGCTCTGCCGGGGCACGAGCACCGTACGGCGATCCCAGGTGTAGCGGGCGGGCTCGCCCTCCTGGGAGTGGATGCCGGCGATCGTGATGGGCCGCTGGCCGTCCTGGGTGAGCAGGAGCGCCCACCGGTCGGCCCCGGCCAGCCGCAGCACGTCATCGGTGTCCAGGAACGCGTCGAGCGCCCGGGACGCCTCCTCCAGCGTCACCGCCGGGGGACTGGGCGACGGCGACGGGCTCTCGCCGGGGCTCGGCAGGGCGGAGGTGGCCGCCGCCGGGCTGGCCGTCGGCCGGGCCGGCTCCCCGCCGCCGGAGCAGGCGACAGCCGTACAGGTGACGAGGGCAAGGGCCAGCGCACTCCGAACGACCCCGTTCACGCCAGCCTCCCCATGCAATCGATCCACATGCTACCGAGGCGCGCTGCCTGACCGGGTCCCCGATTCGCGTACCCTTTACAGACGTGGCAGTCATCGATCCAGCCGAAGAGATCAACGAGCTTAGCGGCACGCTGAAGGGCATTCAGGACGTGCTCGACCTCGACGCCCTGCGCAAGCAGATCGCCGAGTTGGAGGAGCAGGCTGCCGCGCCCGACCTGTGGAACGACCCCGAGCAGGCGCAGCGCGTCACCAGCCGGCTCTCCCACCTCCAGGCCGAGGTCAACCGGGTGGACGGCCTGGGCCGCCGCCTCGAGGACCTTCCGGTCCTGTTCGAGCTGGCGTCCGAGGAGGGCGACGAGGACGCGCTGGCCGAGGCGGAAAGGGAGCTCTCCGCGCTCAGGTCCGAGGTCGGCGCGCTCGAGGTCCGCACGCTCCTGTCGGGCGAGTACGACGCCCGCGAGGCCCTGGTGACCATCAACTCCCAGGCGGGCGGCGTCGACGCGGCCGACTGGGCCCAGATGCTGCTGCGCATGTACCTGCGGTGGGCCGAGCGCAAGGGCTACCCGGCGAGGTCTACGAGACCTCCTACGCCGAGGAGGCCGGCATCAAGTCGGCCACCTTCGCGGTCAAGGCCCCCTACGCCTACGGCACGCTCAGGGGCGAGCACGGCACCCACCGGCTGGTGCGGATCAGCCCGTTCGACAACCAGGGCCGCCGGCAGACCTCGTTCGCGGGCGTGGACGTGGTGCCCGTGGTCGAGCAGACCGACCACATCGACATCAACGAGGACGACCTGCGCATCGACGTCTACCGGTCGTCCGGGCCGGGCGGCCAGGGCGTGAACACGACCGACTCGGCCGTGCGGATCACCCACCTCCCGACCGGGATCGTGGTCTCCTGCCAGAACGAGCGGTCGCAGCTGCAGAACCGCGCGACGGCGATGGCCGTCCTCCAGGCGAAGCTGCTTGAGCGCAAGCGCCAGGAAGAGGCCGCGGCGATGAACGAGCTGCGCGGCGAGGCGACGACGTCATGGGGCACGCAGATCCGCAACTACGTGCTGCACCCCTACCAGATCGTCAAGGACCTGCGTACGGGTGTGGAGGCGGGCAACCCCTCCGCCGTGCTGGACGGCGACCTCGACGAGTTCATCGAGGGCGAGATCCGCTGGATGCGCCGTCAGGAATCGGGTGACGGTCAGTAACCGCTGACGTGGGTCAGCGCGACCAGCGCCACGACCAGTAGCACGATCAGCGCGATGACCAGGGGCGACAGCCCCATGAACCCGTGGTGGTGAACCTTGGCGCGGCCCTCGCGGCAGACGGGGCAGCGCCCCTCCACCACGGGGCCCGCGCACGCGGCGCAGATCAGATGTTCGCAGCTCATAGCAGCATTACCGCCCCATCGCCCAAGGGCTAATCGTTTTGTTTCCGTTATGGACGTTCCATGCCAGTGTTACCCCTAGACTGGCCTCTGGCCAAACGGAACGTCGATCCAGAGCAAAGTGACCGGCGACCCCCGGACCGGCCGTCCCACCCCCTAGACTGGCTAGCCGTGATGCGCCCGTGATCCATTTCGATAATGTCACCAAGGTCTACGCGAACCAAAACCGGCCCGCCCTCGACCACGTGAGCGTGGATGTCGACAAGGGCGAGTTCGTGTTCCTGGTCGGTCCGTCAGGGTCGGGGAAGTCCACCTTCCTCCGGCTGGTGCTGAAGGAGGAGCGGCCCAACAGCGGCTCCATCCACGTGGCCGGCAAGGACCTGTCGAAGCTGTCCAACTTCAAGGTGCCGCACCTGCGCCGCCGCATCGGCTGCGTGTTCCAGGACTTCCGGCTGCTGCCGAACAAGAACGTCTACGAGAACGTGGCGTTCGCCCTGGAGGTCATCGGCAAGCCGCGCCGCTTCATCCGCAAGGTCGTGCCCGAGGTCATCGAGCTCGTGGGCCTCGAGGGCAAGGCGCACCGCATGCCGGAGGAGCTGTCCGGTGGTGAGCAGCAGCGGGTCGCCATGGCCCGCGCGTTCGTCAACCGGCCGATGATCCTGCTCGCCGACGAGCCCACGGGAAACATCGACCCCGCCACGAGCATCGGCATCATGAAGGTGCTCGACCGAATCAACAGGACCGGCACGACCGTCCTCATGGCGACACACGACGCCGCGATCGTCGACTCCATGCGCAAGCGCGTGGTCGAGCTCGAGGACGGCAAGATCGTCCGCGACCAGTCGCGCGGCGTGTACGGCCAGGCGTATTAGGAGTAACTGGGACCATGCGGGCCAACTTCATCTTCTCCGAGGTCTGGATCGGCCTTCGGCGCAACCTCACGATGACCATCGCGGTGATCGTGACCGTGGCGGTCGGCATGGCGCTGCTCGGCGTCGGACTGATGATCAACTCCCAGGTCTCGAAGCTGACCGGCTTCTGGAGCGACAAGGTCGAGCTGTCGGTCTACCTGTGCACCAAGGGCTCGCCCTTCGAACCCTGTAAGAACAGGGGCGCGGTCACGCCGGAGGAGAAGGGCAACCTGGAGCAGACGATCAAGGCGCTCCCGGACGTCGAGCGGGTGCAGTTCGAGAACCAGGCCCAGGCGTTCAAGAACTTCCAGAGCACCGAGAACAACACGCTGCTGCTCTCGGTGACCAAGCCGGAGGACATGCCGGAGTCGTTCCGGGTCAAGCTGAAGGACCCGGAGAAGGCGGCGGCCGTGGCGAGCAGCCTCAAGGGGCAGCCCGGCGTCTCCAACGTCGTCAACGAGCGCGACCTGCTCCAGTCGGTCTTCGGCTTCATGGACACGCTGCGCAACGTGGCGCTCGGCATCGCGATCCTCATGGTGATCGCGGCCACCCTGCTGATCGGCAACACGGTCCGGCTGTCGGCGTACAACCGCCGGAGGGAGACCGGCATCATGCGGCTGGTCGGCGCCTCCAACATCTACATCCAGCTTCCGTTCGTGCTGGAGGGCCTGATCGCGGGCCTCATCGGCGGCGTCCTGTCCGGCGTGATCCTGATCATCGTCAAGGTCTTCATCTTCGAGTCGATCCAGACGTACATGGCCGCGCCCCTCGGCTGGGACACGGTCGCCGGTGTGATCACCGGCACCATGGCCATCGGCGTGCTGATCTGTGTGCTCGCCTCGTTCGTCACCCTGCGCCGCTACCTGCGGGTGTGATCCCGCACCGGCCGCGCAGTTCGTTTCCGCCCTTCGCGGCGACGGTAGGCTCCCCTTATGCCACGTGAGACCGGGCGCAAGCTGATCGCCCAGAACAAGCGTGCCAGGCACGACTTCTTCATCGAGGACACCTACGAGGCCGGGCTCGTCCTGACCGGCACCGAGGTCAAGTCCCTGCGGGCGGGAAAGGCCAACCTGACCGACGGCTACGCCTCGGTCGAGGGCGGCGAGGTCTGGCTGATCAACGTGTACATCCCGGAGTACAGCCAGGGCACCTGGACCAACCACGCCGCCCGGCGCACGCGCAAGCTGCTGCTGCACCGCAAGGAGATCGGCAAGCTCGACGCGACGCTGAAGGAGAAGGGCCTCACGCTGATCCCGCTGTCGATGTACTTCAAGGACGGCCGGGCGAAGATCGAGATCGGCATCGCCAGGGGTAAGAAGGACTACGACAAGCGGCAGACGCTCATGGAGAAGCAGGCCAGCCGGGAGATGGCGCGGGCCATGTCGAACGCGGTCCGCCGCCGGGGGGGCCGTTAGGCCGTGTCCTTCCGATCATTCGGGGTCGTCCGGGCGAAAGCCGTACGGGCCGCGCTCGCGCTGGGCCTGGCCGTGCCCCTGCTGACCGGCTGCTTCGAGGAGCCGACGCCGCACGACGCGGTGCGCGACTTCCTGGTCGGCTGGCAGACGGGGGACTACGCGGCCGCCGCGCGGCGGGCCGACGGCGACCAGGCGACGGTTCGCAAGGCGCTGGAGAACGCCCGGCTGCAACTGGACGCCGCCTCGATCCGCTTCTCCCTGCGGGGGATCAGCCAGGACGGCGACGCCGCGCAGGCCGGCTACCACGCCGAGGTCGACCTCGGTGAGAACAACCCCCTCTGGCAGTACGACGGGAACCTGCCCCTGCACCTGGTCGGCGGTCAGTGGAAGGTGCGGTGGTCGCCGAGCGTCATCCACCCCGACCTCCACCCCGGGCAGCGGCTCGCGGTCGCCACCGTCCCGAAGGGCCGCAAGCCGATCCTCGACCGGAACGGCAACTCGTTGCAGGACGAGACCGTCCTGCACGTCGCCGGGGTCTTCCCCGCCAAGGTCAAGGACCCCGGCCGGCTGTGCGACCAGCTGTCGAAGGTCACCGGCTTCGCCCAGGACCGCCTGCTGAGCCGCATCCTGTCGTCGCCCCCGCAGGACTTCGTCCCCCTCGCGACGTTCGGGCGGACGAAGTTCGCCCAGATCAGGTCCAAGCTGGAGGCCATCCAGGGTCTGGAGTTCCAGATCGACAACCCGCCGGTCGCCCCCAAGTCGCCCACCCAGATCGTCGGGGTGGTCACGGCCATCACCCCGGAGGCGGAGCAGCGGCTCGGCGGGCCGCAGCGGGCCGGCGACACCCTCGGCAGGGACGGCCTGCAGAAGGCCTACCAGGACCAGCTCACCGGCTCGACCGAGACCCGGGTCGTCATCCTCGACAACGCCACCGGGCGGCTGGTCAAGGAGCTCAAGGCGTGGCCGGGGCGGGAGAACTCGTCGGTCCAGACCACGATCGACAGCCGCCTCCAGAGGGCGGGGGACGCTGCGGTGGCGGGGTCCCGGCCGGCCGCGCTCGTCGCGGTGCAGGCCTCCACCGGCCAGTTGCTCGCCGTCTCCACCAACCAGTTCCACCAGGAGAAGGACGCGCTGGCGGGCAGGTTCGCGGCCGGCACCGCGTTCTCCGTCATCGCCGCGGAAGGACTGCTCCAGTCGGGCCTCGACCCGAAGCAGAAGGTGCCCTGCAGCGCCGACCGCACCGTGGGCGGAGCCCGATTCCAGCAGCCCGGCGTCAACGGCGTGACGGTGCCCACCTTCCAGACCGACTTCGCGCAGGGCTGCGTCACCGCCCTGGCGTCACTGGCCCGGCGGATCAGCGGGCAGCGGCTGTTCGACAGCGCGAGCCAGTTCGGCATCGGCGGCGACTGGAAGCTGCCGCTGAAGACGTTCAGCGGGTCGATGGACGCCCCCAAAGGCGACGCCGCCATCGCGAAGATCATGGCCGGGCAGGGCGCCCGCGTGAGCCCGCTGGCGATGGCCCTCGTCGCCGCGGCCGTCAAGTCCGGCACGTGGCGGCCGCCGGTGCTGGTGACCTCGCCCAGCGCTCCCGACCCGGCGACCGGGGACGGTGTCACGCCGGCCGCCGTCCAGCCGGTGACGCTCGATCCCGCGATCACCGCGAAGCTGCGCACACTTATGCGGGCCGGCGTGACGTCCGGCGCGGCCTCCGCCGCCTCCGCGCCCGGCGACCCCGTGTACGGCGTGGCCGCCGAGGTCACCCAGACGGAGAAGAAGGACCGCATCAGGCTCTCGTGGTTCGTGGGCTGGCAGGGGGATGTCGCGGTCGCCGTGCTGGCGCAGAGCGGCGACACGGCGGCCGCTTCGACGATCGCCGGCAGCTTCTTCCGCGACGCCCAGCCCCAGACCTGAAAAATGCTCGGAGGCGAGCAACCATCAGGGCGGCGACCGGCGTCTTTCTAGGTGACTGGGACCCGCTTGGGGGGTTGCGGGCCCAGTCGCCGTGATGAGGACAGGGCTCCATCTCGGGGGGAGCCCTGCCCGTCTGGACCGGCTCGACCCTGCCGGTCAGCCCCCGGGGCGCGCGCCAGAGGCCGCGTTCCCGGGGGCTTCGGCGTCCCATCGGCCCCCTGTGCACCGGGGGCCGGAATTCGAGTCGCGTCGCCGGTGTTGTCATGAGTAAGCTTGTGATGCCAGGCCCTCGGGTCTGGATTGACAACTGCACATGGGGGTGACCGGTTTCGACTTCGACATTGCAAGTCAGGGGAAGCGGGTCGGGGACTGCGGACATAACCCCGTCAACACTGTGACCGCGAACAATAAGTGCCAATAAGAAGAGCACTGAGGTCAGCCAGGCTTCCCTGGCTCTCGCCGCCTAAGCAGCGAGAAACCTCTGTCAGCCCGGGAGTGCCTTCGGCCCGGAACTGACATCGCTAGAAGGCTCAACCGTCCGGCCCGGTCACGGGGCCGTACGGGAAACCAAACAGTGACTGGGCCCGTCGGCGACTCGCCTGTGAGATTGCCGGGGCCGAGAAAAGCGCAACAGGCTGCACCCGGAGAAGCCCTGTCTTGGTGTTGAAGGACGCGGGTTCGATTCCCGCCACCTCCACATCTCCGCGGAAGGGCGGGGAGGAAGCGAACGCTTCCTCCCCGCCCTTCCGGCGTCTAGACCCGTTGCGGCTGTTCGTCCTGAGCGAGCGGGGCGGAGGGGCGGTGGACGAGGTCGGGCAGGAGGGTGGCCAGACCGGCCAGCGCCAGCGCGGCGCCGAGCCACAGCGGGGCTCGCAGTCCCCAGGCGTCGATGACGACGGCCCCGATGGAGGAGCCGAGGATGATGCCGAGAGTGATGAACGAGGAATGGACCGTGTTGACCAGCGGGCCCGCGTTGCCGGTGCGCTGGACGCGGGTGGCCATCGCCGGGTTCATGGTCACGCCGGCCAGGCCGACGCCCATCATGCAGACGACCGCCGGGCCGGGCAGGTCGGCGAAGGCGGCGAAGCCGGTGAGGAAGACCAGGTTGAGGACGAGGCCGATCGCGAGGACGGGCACGGTGTGATGGTCTGCGAGGCGGCCGACCACGGTGTTCCCGACGACGGTGGCGGCTCCGTAGGCGATCAGTAGCAGGGGGACCGTTCCGGGGGAGAACCCGGTGACCTCGGTGAGGATGGGGTTGAAGTAGCTGAAGGCCGAGAAGGTGGCGCCGATGATGAGCGTGCTGGTCGACAGCACCAGCCACAGCCTGGGCCTGGCCAGGACGCCGGCCTCCTGGCGGAAGCCGCCGCCCTCGGTCCGGTTCAGGCGCGGCACGCCGATCAGGGTGGCCACGGCGGCGATCAGAGCGAGCAGGGAGACGACCCAGAACGCCGCCCGCCAGCCGAACCGCTCGCCGATCACCGTGGACAGCGGCAGCCCCAGGAGGGTGCCCAGCATCAGGCCGTTCATGGCCACCGCGATCGCCCGGCCGCGAATCTCGGGCCCGGCGAGACGGGCGCACAACGAGATGGCGACGCCGAAGAAGGCCTGAGAGGCGATGCCGGTGATGATCCGGGCGCCCATCATGGTGGCGTAGCCGGTCGCCGTGGCGGCCAGCACGTTGCCCGCCAGGAATACCGCGAGCAGTGCCGTCAGCGCCGTGCGCGGCGGCAGCTTCGCCACCGCCACGGTCAGGAACGGCCCACCGGCCGCCATCGCCACTGCGAACGCGGTGATGAGGTAGCCGATCTGGGGAACGGTGGCGTCCAGGCCGGCGGCCATCTGCGGCATCAGCCCGGCGACCGCGAACTCGCTGGTCACCATGGCGAAGATGCCGAGCGCCAGCACGTATACGGCACGAGGCACGTGCGTACTCCTTCCGCAGGGTTTTGGATAGATCGGTTCAAAATTGGGGCGTGGCAAGGCGCCGCCCGGGTGCGGATGGTGCCGGGGCCGGCGGTTCAGCGGGTCAGGGCGTCCAGGGTGATCTCGGCGATGGACTCCAGGGCCGCGCGGTCCGCGCCTCCCTGGCTGGAGACGCGCATGCCGGCGATGGCCGCGTTGACGAATCGGGCCAGTGCCTCCGGTCGGCGCGCCGAGGCGATGCTTCCGTCGCGGCGGCCCTCCTCGATGGTTGTGCGGAGGGCCGACAGCCGCCGGGTCGTGTCACGCTCCAGCATCTCGGCCGCCCGGGTCTCGTGGGCGGCCGCTTCCACCGTGGTGTTCACGCCCAGGCAGCCCGGGCCGCGACCACCGGTCCGGTTCGCGGTCTCGTCCTCGACGACCAGGGCGAGCAGGGCGCGGATGCGATCGGCGCCGCTCCTCGTCGGGTCCTCCAGGATGGCCAGATGGGCGGTGGTCATGCTGTCGAGGTAGCGGTCCAGTGCGCGTTCGAACAGATCCTGCTTGCTCTTGAACGTGTTGTAGATGCTGCTGCGCCCCAGTCCGGTGGCGTCGCACAGGTCCTGTGTGGAAGCGGCCTCGTAGCCCTTCTCCCAGAACGTGCGCATCGCCGCGTCCAGGGCCCGCTCCTCGTCGAACGTCCTCGGCCGGGCCATGCGGGCAGCCTAGCAAAGTTTTGGATTGACCGTTTCAATACTCCTGCCCGCGTCATCCCGTGGAGCCCACCCCGGAGTGGCTCTCAGGTAGGACGAGTACCTAGAGTCGGGGCGGTACATGGGAGGGAGTCTGCCGTGGGGCAGCCGAGAGTGGTGGTGCGGCGATCGTTGCCGTCGGAGCCGGCCGTACGGGGATCGGCCTCGTTGTTCCTGACGGAGGCCGAGCGGCAGGGGGTGCGGGCCGGGCGCAGGATGCTGTACGTCGGCCCGGAGCCCGCGTCCGAGCACGTGGCCGCCGGGCTGCGGGTCGAGCCCGGCACGCCGGTGCTGGCCCGGCGCAAGTTGCTGCTCGCCGGCGACGTGCCGGTGCGGGTCGCCACGAGCTTCCTGCGGCTCGACCTCTTCGCGGACACGCCGCTGTGCGAGCCGGGCTTCCTCGCGCCGACCCTGCAGGCGCGCATCGAGGAACTGGGCCACCGGTTCGGGCGGGCGGAGGAGCACCTGGTCGCCCGGCCGCCCGGGGGCGACGAGGCGGCCACACTCGAAGTAGACCCCGGCGAGTGGGTGGTCCAGATCGTGCGGGCCTCCTACTCGGCCGAGGACCTGCCGATCCACGTGCTGGAGACGGTCTGCGCCGCCTCCCGGCACGTCTTCGACATCGTTCAGGTGAGCGGCGCCGACGAGTTCTGACCGGCGTAGGCATCGATCTCTGCTGGCCAAGGTACTGTGGTACGGCGTAGTACGGGTGGTTAGGATGGAACGATGAGCGCCAGACCCAGACCTGTCGATGTCAGTGTGCGGCAGTTCGTCAGCGACTCCGGCAGCATTACCCGGGGCCTGAGGCAGGGACAGCAGTATGTGTTGACGATCAACGGCGAACCGCTTGCCGAGGTCATCCCAATCAAGCGTCGCCGGGCCGTTCCGACCGCAGAGGTGCTGGCCGTCTTCGCTACTGCGCCTGTTCTCGATGCCGCCGAACTCCGCGCCGACCTGGACGCCGTGATCGATCAGGAGTTGCCCGCCGATCCGCTGGAGGGGACCGGCCTGTGAGACATGCGGAAGGTGTGCTCGACACCAACATCGTGGCCGTCCTGTCCCTGTTCGATGCCACCGATCTTCCGGAAGCATCCCTGATCACTGCTGTGACGCTCGGCGAGTTGTCGGACGCGCCGCATGCCACCGCTGACCCGATCAAGCGCGCCCGGAGGATAGCCGTCCTGCAGCATGTCGAGGCCACTTTTGACGCGCTGCCCTACGACGCCGAGGCCGCCCGGATATATGGCCAGATCTGCGCTGCCGTTCGTAGCTCCGGTCGGCAGCCACGCGGCAGGGTGGCTGACTTGATGATCGCCGCGATCGCCGCTAGCAACGGGCTTCCTCTCTACACCGCTAATCCGAAGGACTTCGCCGGTCTCGACGGCATGGTGGAAGTCGTGGCCGTTTCGCGGCCTCCGGATGCGACGGCCTGACTCACCCCGAAGCGCTCAGGTGAGCGGCGCCGACGAGTTCTGACCGGCGTAGGCGTCGATCTCCGCGAGTAGGGCCGACTTGCCCTCGGCGCCGAGGAAGGACGCCTCCACCGCGGCGCGGGCCAGGTCGGCGACGCCCTTCTCGTCGAGGGAGAGCAGTTCGGCCGCCACGGCGTACTCCCGGTTCAGGTCGGTGCCGAACATGGGTGGATCGTCGGTGTTCACCGTGATCGGCACCCCGGCCGCGACGAGCGCGGGCAGCGGGTGCTCGGCCAGGCTGGGCACGGCCCTGGTGCAGACGTTGGAGGTGGGGCAGACCTCCAGCGTGATCCCGTGCTCGGCCAGGTGCTCCAGCAGCGCCGGGTCCTCCACGCCGCGGATGCCGTGCGCGACGCGCTCGGCGCCGAGATCGCGTACGGCCTGCCAGACGTACTCGGCGTCGGTGACCTCGCCGGCGTGCGGCACCGAGTGGAGCCCGGCGGCGCGGGCCGCGGCGAAGTACGGGGCGAACTGCGACCGGGACACCCCGGCCTCCGCGCCGCCGAGGCCCAGGCTGACCAGGCCGTCCGGCCGGTGGTCGAGCGCGATGGACAGCGTCTGCTCGGCGGGTGGGCCCGGGATGCCGGGGATGTCGAAGCACCAGCGCAGGATGGTGCCGAAGTCCGCCTCCACCCTGCGGCGGGCGTCCTCGATCACCTCGCAGAACTCCTGCGGGGCGAAGCCCCGGGCCAGGTGGGGCTGCGGCGTTACGGTGAGTTCGGCGTACCGCACCTGCTGGGCGGCCATGTCGCCGCCCACGCCGTGGATCAGCGTCCACAGGTCCTCGGGCGTCCTCACCAGGTCCACGATCTGGGGGTAGACCTGGAGGAAATGGGAGAAGTCGCGAAAGTCGTAGAACGCCTCGACCTGTGCGGGGTCGGCGGGCACGGCCGTCGTCCCCTCGTAACGCGCGGCGAGCTCGGCGACGATGTGCGGTGACGCCGCACCGATGTGGTGTACGTGCAGTTCCGCCTTGGGCAGCCCGGCGATGAACCGGGTGAGTTCCGGGGAGATCACGGACAGAACGTAACAACCAGGTAGGAGTCCCCTCCAAGCGATTCCGCCGTTTCTCACACCACTTTGTCAGGAACGGGCTCATCCTCCGGCCGGGAGCTCGCTGAGCACGACGGTGACCGTGCGCCTGGTGCCGTCCGGCTGCATCAGCTCGACCCGGGCCTTGTCACCCGGTTTGAGCGTCACCAGGATCTGCGACAGGGCGCTGGCGGTGGGCGTGGACGAGCCGTTGACCTTCACGATCACGTCGCCGGGGCGGATGCCGGCCTTGTCCGCGCCGCCGCCGGGGGACACCGAGCCGACGGCCACGCCGATCGGGTTGCCGTCCGCGTCGACCGCCGTGCCGACCCGTACGCCGAGGGCCGCCCGATGGCTGTTGACGACCCGGCCGTACCGGATGATCTGGCGGGCGATGTCGGTCGCGGTGTCGCTCGGGATCGCGAAGCCGAGGCCGGGCGCGGCGCCCAGGTTGGGATCGACGGCGGCCAGCGTCGGGATGCCGATGACCTGGCCGGACAGGTCCACCAGCGCCCCGCCGCTGTTGCCGGGGTTGATGGGCGCGGAGGTCTGGATGGCGTTGGCGATGGTCGCGGCCCCGCCGCCGGCGTGCCGTTCGCCCGTCACGGTGCGGCCCAGGGCCGACACGATGCCCTGGGTGACGCTGCCGGAGAAGCCGAGCGGGTTGCCCATCGCGAGCACGATCTGCCGACCTTGAGGTTCGCTGAGCGGCCGAAGGTCGCGGGCGTCAGCCCGCTCTTGTTCTCGACCTGGATGATCGCCAGGTCGCCGGGGGGATAGGAGCTCACCAGCCTGGCCTTCCTCGGCTTGCCGCCGGTCGCCAGCGTGACCTGGAACTCCGTGGCGGCGCCGACGACGTGGGCGTTCGTCAGGATGTGGCCGTCGGTGTCGTAGACGATGCCCGAGCCCAGCGCCTGCCCGGTGGTGATCTGCACGATCGACGGAAGGACCCTCTTGATGACCTGCTCGTACGTCGTCTCGAGCTCGATCGGGCGGGTCGGCACGGGCGTGGCCGTCCCCGTCTTCGGAGACGCCGTCGGAGAGGCGGTCTCGCCCGGGGCGGTTCCCGGCGCGCATCCCCCCGCGACCAGCGCGGCCACGGCCGGGGCGGCGACCGTACGGAGGACCTTCCGTGAGAGCTGCATAGTCCCCTGTCTACCTGCGCGAACAGTCGCCGCAAGGCGGCACGCCGGGACAAGCGCAGGTCATGACGGGTGCCCGGGACAGCCGATACCCGAGAGCATCCCCGGCGCTCTGGGCCACGGCCTAGTCAGCGAATATTCCTCTAGAATATGGTTCTACAAGGACCTAGTGCTGGAGGATCTTATGGCGATCGGGCTGAGCGAGGAGCACGAGGCGCTTCGCGAGTCGGTGACCGGATGGGCCGAGCGGGCCGTGCCCGCCGACCTCGTGCGAAGCACGGTGGGCGTCCTCGCCGATCCGGGAACGGAGGAGCGCCCGGCCTTCTGGCCCGCTCTCGCCGGCCAGGGGCTGCTCGGGCTGCACATCCCGGAGGAGTTCGGCGGCTCCGGCTACGGCCTCCTGGAGGCGGCCGTGGCGATCGAGGCGCTGTCGGAGCGGGTGGCGCCCGGGCCGATGGTGCCGACCGTGCTCGCCGGCGCCGCGATCCTCGCCTCCGAGGGCAAGGCCCAGGCCGACCTGCTGCCCGGGCTCGCGGACGGGTCGCTGACCGGCGCGGTGGCGCTCGAGGCCGAGATCACCGGCGTCCGTGACGGCGACGCGCTGACGATCAGCGGCGCGGCCGGGTACGTCCTCGGCGCGGCGGTCGCCGACGTGCTGGTCCTGCCGGTGTCCACGGACGGCGGCGAGGAGTGGGTGGCCATCGACGCCGCCCAGGCGACGGTCACCGCGGTCAAGTCGCTCGACCTCACTCGGGGCGTGGCCAAGGTCGAGCTCGACGGCGTACGGGTGCCCGCCGAGCGGGTGCTCACCGGCCTGACCGGCGCCGAGGTGCGCAACGTCGCCGCGATCGTCCTCGGCGCGGACGCGGCCGGGGTGGCCGCCTGGTGCGTGTCCGCCGCCGCCGACTACGCGAAGGTCCGGGTGCAGTTCGGCCGTCCGATCGGCCAGTTCCAGGGCATCAAGCACAAGATCTCGCGGATGCTGGTGGCGCTGGAGCAGGCCCGGGCCACGGTCTGGGACGCCACCCGGGCGGAGGGCGCCGAGCGTGACTACGCCGCCGCGATCGCCGCCGTGATGGCACCCGACGCGGCCGTGCAGTGCGCCAAGGACGCGATCCAGACGTTCGGCGGCATCGGCTACACCTTCGAGCACGACGCGCACCTGTACTACCGCCGGGCGCTGACCATCCGCGCCCTGCTCGGCTCCTCCTCCGAGTGGTCCGACCGGGTGTCCGCGCTCGCGCTCCAGGGCGTCGCCAGGGAGATGGAGATCGACCTGCCGGAGGAGTCGGAGCCGCTGCGCGAGTCCATCCGGGCGGAGCTCGCCGAGATCGCCGCCCTGGAGAGCGTCGAGCAGAAGCGGGCCCTGGCCAAGGCCGGTTTCGTCATGCCGCACCTGCCCAAGCCCTGGGGTCGCGCGGCCTCCCCCCTGGAGCAGGTGCTCATCCACCAGGAGGTCAGGGCGGCCAGGATCAAGCCGCCGCAGATGATCATCGGTGCGTGGGTGGTGCCGTCACTGGTCACGTACGGCACGCCGGAGCAGCAGGAGCGGTTCCTGCCGCCGACGCTGAGCGGCGAGCTGATCTGGTGCCAGCTCTTCTCGGAGCCGGGGGCGGGATCCGACCTCGCGTCGCTGCAGATGAAGGCGGAGAAGGTCGAGGGCGGCTGGAAGCTCAACGGCCAGAAGATCTGGACGTCGGTGGCGCACGTCGCCGAGTGGGCGATCTGCATCGCCAGGTCCGACACCTCCAAGCCGAAGCACGACGGCATCACCTACTTCCTCGTGAACATGAAGGCGCCGGGGGTCACCGTACGGCCGCTGACCGAGATGACCGGGGAGAACCTGTTCAACGAGGTGTTCCTCGACGACGTCTTCGTGCCGGACGAGATGGTCGTCGGCGAGGTCAACGAGGGCTGGCGGGTCGCCAGGAACACGCTGTCGAACGAGCGGGTCTCGCTGTCGTCCGGCTCGGGCGGCACGGGCGCCTCGGTGCCCGACCTGCTCGGCCTGGCCGGCCGGCTGGGCCGCGAGCTCACCGCCGCCGAGCGGCAGGACCTCGCCCGCGTCGTCTGCGAGGCGCACTCGATCAACGCGCTGTCGCTGCGGGTGACCCTCAAGCAGCTCGCCGGCAGCGAGCCGGGTGCCGATGCGTCGGTGCGCAAGCTGCTGTCCACCGCGCACGCGCAGCACGTCTCCGAGGTGGCGGTCTCGCTGCTCGGCACGGCCGCCGTCACCGCCGCCGACTGGAAGCTCGGCGACGCCGGCTACTGGAACCGCGCCGTGCTCGCCACCCGCGCGATGACGATCTACGGCGGCACCACGGAGGTGCAGCTCAACATCATCGCTGAGCGCATGCTCGGCCTGCCCCGTGACCCGGAGCCGGGCAAGTAGCTCACAAGGCGCCGCTCACGCGGGCGCCCATGCGCCCGCGTGACCGGCGGTCACGGCGTGATCCGGCGGTAGGCGTGCCGCCAACCGCCGCAGGAGGTGATTGTGCGGGTGACCGTGTCCCTGTAGCAGACCTGGACCCCGACGTCCTGGGGAACGTCCTCCTCCCAGTCGTGGAAGTACAAGCGGGCGTAGCCGTCCGGACCGCACTTCTTCAGCGTCCTGCTCCACGTGGTGTCCTCGGTGCGGACTTTCACGCGCAGGTAGGCGCACAGCCTGGCCGAGGAGTCCCGGTCATACAGCCGCGCCTCGAAGTTGAAGCTGCCATTGTCCTCGTCCTCCCACACCCGGCCGCGGACCATGGCCTGCGCGCCGTTCCGGTACGCCGAGTAGAAGGGCCCCCAGTCGGAGTCCAGGCCGATGTAGCTGGAGGCGGTGACTTCGCCGGGCCCGGCGGTCGGGGTGGCTTTGGGAGTCGAGGCGGTGTGGGGAGCGGCGCGGTAGGGGCGGTGGGCGCGGCCTGGGCAGGGACGCTGAGCGCGGCCAGGCCGCCCGCGACGACGGCGAGGACGGCGAGACCGGTCAGGTGGCGGGTCGAGCGGGGCATGTGATCCTCCGGTGCTACTGGGGCGTGCCGTGACGACCGGGCGGGCGGGGCGTGGGCGCCGCCGGGGATTCGCGGCGGCCGTGTCCCAGTGGTACGGCCGAGCGCTTGCAGTGGCCTTGCCGCCCACTTTCGGCCTTGCCGGGCACAGGCCGCCGAGCGGACGTCGACGCGATCGAACGTCGGCAAGCCACGCCGTTAGCCTGTACGACATGTGGCGGCCCTTCCGATTTGCGTGGCTTGGCCTCGCGGGGCGTGACGGCGCCGCCTCGGGGCCGGTGCTCGCGCGGACCGGGCCGGCCCTGCTCGGCCTGGCTCTCGGGGTGCTGGCGCTCGGGCCGGCCCTCGGGCCGGGGTTCGCGCTGCGCTACGACATGGTCTTCGTACCGGACCCGCCGCTGCGCCTCAATGACGGCTTCCCCCGGGCCGTGCCGAGCGACCAGGTCGTGGCGCTGCTGTCGTCCGTGGTGCCGGCGGAGATCGTGCAGAAGCTGATCCTGCTCGGGCTGTTCGTGCTGGCCGCGTCCGGGGCCGGGGCTCTCGCGCGCGACGTCCTGCCGGGAGGCGGGATCGTGCCCCGGCTGGCCGCGGCGGCCTTCTACGCCTGGAACGCCTACCTGGCCCAGCGCCTGCTCATCGGGCAGTGGGCGCTGCTGTTCGGATACGCCGGGCTGCCGTGGGCCGTACGCGCCGCGGCCCGCGGCGGGACCGTGCGGCTCGCGGCGGCCCTCCTGCCCGCCGCCGCGGGCGGGTTCCAGGCCATGCTCGTCAGCGCCCTGACCGTGCTCCCGGTGGCCGCGCTGCGTGGCCGGGGAGGCGGCGGGGGGAGGACGGGCACGGGCGGTGCTGTCATCGGTGGCGCCGTCACTGGGCGTCGTCGCCGTGCTCAGCCTGCCGTGGCTCGTCCCGGCGCTCGTCCCGGTGCTGAGGGCGGACGCCGCGGCCGATCCCGCGGGGGTGGCCGCCTTCGCGCCCCGGGCGGACGGACCGTTCGGGACGCTCGGCAGCCTGCTCACGCTCGGCGGCATCTGGAACTCCCACGCGGTGGTGCCCGGACAGGACATGCCCGCGCTCGCCGCCGTCCGCCTCGCCCTCACCCTCGTCGCGGTCGCCGGGTTCGTACGGCTCGGGTTCGTACGGCGGCCCGCGTGGTGGCCCGGCCTGGCCGCGGCGGCGTGCGCCGGTGTCCTGATCGCGTGCGCCGGGGCCTTCGCGCCGGGCGTGCCGCGCGCCCTGATCGGCTGGTGGGCGGGGTTCGGCCCGCTCCGCGACGGCCAGGTGTACGTCGCGCCGTTCGCGCTGGCGCAGGCCGTGGGGGTCGCGGTGGCGGTGACGGCCCTCCGCGTCGCCATGCCGGCGCCGGTCGCGGCGGCCGCGGTGGCGGTGCCGGTGCTGGTCCTGCCGACGTTCGCGCTGGGGGCGTTCGGCAGGCTCGGGACGGCCGAGTATCCCGAGGAGTGGCGCCGGGTCCAGGCCGTTGTCAACGGGGACCCGGCACCGGGCGCGCTGCTGTCGCTGCCCTGGAGCGCCTACCGGGCGTTCTCCTGGAACGGCGGCCGGGTGGTCCTCGATCCCGCCACCAAGATGTTCGCCCGGCCGGTGGTGTGGAACGACGCGCTCGTCGTCGGCACGGGCGGCGGGGGACGGATCCGGGTGGCCGCCGAAAGCCCGCGCGCGCGGCGGATCGGCGCGCTGCTGGCCGGGCCCGCGGCGAGTCCGCTCACCGGGCCGCTGACCCGGGAGGGGGTGCGGTACGTGCTCGCCGGAGGAGTCGACGAGAACACGTTCTTGTCTCGGCTGCCGGGGGCGACCCCCGTCTACAGGGGCCGCGAACTACTCCTGGTGCGCCTGTGAGCAGTCAAGACCGGCGACTCGCGGCATACTGGACAGTAAGTCTTTTTATCACGGTTTGACCAAGGCTATGGTGTAGGAGCTGTATCACGTTCTAATCTCGGCGCACCCGCGCGTTCGAACTGTGGAGGAGGAAGCATCCGTGTTGAAGGTGCTGGCTGCTCTCGCGGTCGGGGCCGTGCTCGCCGGCGTCGCCTCCGTGGCGGTCGTCAACGTGGCCGCGCCCACCGCTGAACCGCCGAACAAGCCGCTCTACAACTACGGCGACAGGTGAGCGCACCAGACCTGACGTCCGTTCCATAAGGACTCCCTCGAAAAGGACTCCCCGCGAAGACCCAGTTCGTCAGGGGCGTGGTTTCGCCATGCCCTCATGCGTCCGTGCCCCGATTCGCCCGCACCGCCTCACCCCGCCGCGTACCGGGACCACCCGTGCCGGCGGCCGCGTCCCGCGGTGCCCCCCGAACTCGCCGCCGAGACGCGTCACCCGAAGGAGTGGTCGTGGTCGCACAGGGTGCGAAGGCGAAGTCCTCGGGGCGCCCGGCCCCTCTTCCCGAGCCGTCCGACAGGCCGCATCTGGCGGCCACCGGCACAGGTACGGCTCCCACCGCCGTTCCCCTGCTCGACGGCGTGCGCGTGGCCGTGCTGAACTTCCGCGAACCGAGCCAGACCGTCGCGGGCGGCGCGGAGGAGTACGCCTGGCGGGTCGCCGCCTACCTCGTCGGCCAGGGGGCGCGCGTCCACTTCGTCACCAGCCGGGAGCGGTACCAGACCCGCGGCGAGTCGCGCGACGGGATCGAACTGCGCAGGATGGGCAACAAATATCTGGTCTACCTTCTCGTCCCGCTCTGGCTGCTGCTGCGCCGCCGCCGGTTCGACGTCATCATCGACTGCATGAACGGCATCCCGTTCTTCTCGCCGGTCGTGGCGCGCCGCCGTACGCGGGTGATCTGCGTGGTCCACCACGTGCACGACCGGCAGTTCTACGCCTTCTTCCCCCGGTGGCTGGCGCGAATCGGCTGCTTCATCGAGGGGCCGGTGGCGCGGCTGCTCTACCGCCGGTGCACCACGGTGACGGTCTCCGAGTCCTCCCGCGACGAACTGCGTGAGCGCCTCCGCTGGCTGGCCCCCATCGAGGTGGTGCCCAACGGCAGCCCGACCGCCAGGCCCGTCGCGAGGGAGCCGGTGCCGGGCAGGCCGGCCGTCGTCTACCTCGGTCGCCTGGTCGGCCACAAGCGCGTCGAGCGGGTGGTCGAGCTCGCTGCGGAGCTGGCGCCCTGCCGTCCCGGCCTGCACGTGCACGTCGTCGGGCGGGGCCCCGAGCATGACCGGCTGGCCGCGCGGGCGGGCAGGCCCGACGTGGCGGGGCGCGTCCACCTGCACGGATTCCTGCCGGAGGCGGAGAAGAACGCGGTGCTGAGCGGCGCCAGGCTGAACGTCACGGCCTCGGAGTTCGAGGGCTGGGGGCTGACCGTGATCGAGGCGGCGGCGCTCGGCGTGCCCACCGTCGCCTACGACGTGGCCGGCCTGCGCGACTCCGTACGGCACGGCGTGACGGGGTGGCTGGTGCGCGACGGCGAGCGGCTCGCCGACGTGGTCGGCCAGGCGCTGCGGGAGCTGGACGATCCCCTGACGAGGGCGCGGATGGCCCGGGCGTGCCGTCGCTGGGCGGGCGAGTTCACCTGGGGGAAGACGGGGGCGGCCATGACCAGACTGGTGGCGGGCGAGCTCGGCCGGCTCCCCGTGCACACCCCCGGCGACGACCCTGAGAAGTCCTGAGCGCGCCCGTGTCCGTTGACGTCTCGGTCCAGCCGCGGGAGCCCGGTCCCACCCGGGAGGGGGCGACCCGCACGCCAGGGGAGACCGCCGGGGCCCCGGAGACGGCCCCCGCCGCCCCTCCCGCGCCGCCGGGGCGGGGGCTGCGGCACCGGCTCCGGCTGCTGGCGGGCTGCCTGCTGCTCGCGGCCGTCGCCTTCAACACCGCGCCCGGCGCGGTGATCTCCGAGACCAAGCTCGACATGGCGGTGAACCCCCTGGGGTTCCTCTCGCGCGCGCTGCACCTGTGGGATCCGGCCTACTTCGGCCACCTGCAGAACCAGGCGTACGGCTATCTCTTCCCGATGGGGCCGTTCTACGCGCTCTTCCGGGCCATGGACATGCCCGCCTGGGACATCCAGCGGCTCTGGATGTCGCTCGTGCTGTGCGCGGCGTTCCTCGGGACCGAGCGGCTGGCCCGGGCGATGGGCATCGGCTCGCCCGGCACCCGGATCCTCGGCGCGCTCGCCTACGCCCTCGCCCCGCACGCGCTGGCCCTGATCGGGATCAACTCCTCGGAGTTCCAGCCGAGCGCCGTGCTGCCGTGGATGCTGCTGCCGCTGGTGAAGGGCACGCGGGAGGGGACGAGCCCGCGCCGGGCCGCCGCGCTGTCGGCCGCCGCGTTCCTGTTCGCGGGCGGCGTCAACGCGGCGGCGGAGCTGGCCGTGCTCGTCGTGCCGCTCCTCTATCTGCTCAGCCGCCGCCGCGGCGGGCGTACGTGGGCACTGCTCGGCTGGTGGCTGCTGTTCGTCGGCCTCGTGTCGATGTGGTGGCTCGTCCCGCTGCTGCTGCTCGGGCGCTACATCTTCTCGTTCCTGCCGTTCATCGAGACGGCCTCGGCGACCACCAGCGTCACCTCACTGGTGAACGTCCTGCGCGGCACGTCGAGCTGGATCTCGTTCCTGCCGGTGGACGGGCAGCCGTGGCTGCCGGCGGCCTACGACCAGGCGACCGTGCCGTGGCTGGTCGCCGCGACGGCGCTGGTCGCCGGGCTCGGGCTGACCGGCGTCGTCCGCAGGGGGACCCCCGAGCGGACGTTCCTGGTCCTGAGCGTGATCGCGGGCCTGCTGATCGTCACCGCGGGCCACGCGGGCGACCTCGCCCACCCCTGGACCGGCCAGGTGAGGGACCTGCTCGACGGGCCGCTCGCGCCCTTCCGCAACCTGCACAAGTTCGACGCGCTGATCCGGCTGCCGCTGGCGCTCGGCCTGGCCGCGCTTCCGCTCGCGGGACCGGTGCGCCTGCGCAGGCCGGTCACCGCGGTGGCGGCCGGGCTGCTCGCGCTCACGCTCGTGCCGGTCGGGACGGCCGGGGTGACCGCCCGCGGCTCCTTCGCTGACCTCCCCGCCTACTGGCGGCAGGCGGCGGACTGGCTGAACCGCAACGCGGGCGACGGCATGGTGCTCGCCATGCCCGGCTCGGCGCGCGGCGAGTACCTGTGGGGCCGCCCGCTCGACGAGCCCATGCAGTCGCTGCTCACCGTGCGCTGGGCCACCCACGCCAACGTGCCGTGGGGATCGCCCGGCCTGGCCCGGCTCGTGCAGGCGGTGGACGAGCGCTTCGCCACCGGGCACGGCTCGCCCGGCCTGACCGAGGCCCTGCGCCGCGCCGGGGTGACCTACCTGCTCATCCGCAACGACCTGGTCAGGGAGACGCTCGGGACCGCCTGGCCCGCCCGGGTGCACCAGACCCTGCAGGACTCCGGGCTGTCCAGGACCGCCGAGTTCGGGCCGCTGGTCGGCCTGACCGCGAACGGCACCGCCTCGGGCTGGCTCGACCAGCCCTACCCGGCGCTGGAGGTCTACAAGATCCCAGGGACGGCCCCGCTCGCCTCGACCGTGCCCCGCGCGGGCACGCTGCACGTGGAGGGCGCTCCCGAGGCCGTGCTCGACATGGCGGAGGAGGGACTGCTCACCGGCGACCGCCCGGTGCTCGTGGGCGACGAGCCGGGCGCGGCGGCGATCCCCGCCCGCGACACGATCCTCACCGACACCCTGCGCAAACGGGACATCGTGTTCGGTGACGTACGGCGCATCGCGTCGGCCACGCTGCCGGACAACCAGGACCCTGTCACCACCGACCTCACCGATCCGGCCTGGTCGGCGGCCACCTCGACCGCCCGCTACCTCGACGTGAAGGACGTCACCGCCTCGTCGGCCGACTCCGCCGTCACGGCCGCCGTGGGCCAGCGCGACCCGGGGCGGCAGCCGTACGCCGCGCTCGACGAGGACCCGCGCACGGGGTGGCGGTCGGACGGCTGGAACGGCGCGGTCGGGGAGTGGCTCGAAGTCCGCTTCACCGGCCAGGTGGACCTGACCGAGATCTCGGCGGCCTTCGAGCAGGGGGCGATCGGTCCGCCGGTGGCCGAGGTCGCGCTGGAGACCGAGCGCGGTGTCAGCCGAGTGGCGGTGGCGCGGACCGACGCGCTCCAGCCGCTGCGCCCGGTGCCGGGGAAGAGCTCGTGGCTGCGGATCCGGGTGACCAGGCTCGCGTACGAGCCGAAGACCGCGCTCGGCAGCCGGGTCGGCATCACCGACCTGCGCATCCCCGGCGTGCGGGCGGTACGCACGATCTCGGTCCCGGACACATCCGACACGGGCACCGGCACGGGCGACCCGGGCGCCGTGCTGCTCACCAAGCAGGGGGACGCCGACGCGTGCATGCGGGGCTCGGTCACCTGGACCTGCTCCTCACGGCTGCAGATCCTCGGTGAGGACGGCTACGGGTTCGACCGGCTCATCCCGGTGGCGCGCGACGGCGTGCGCACGGTGCGCGGGCAGGCCGTGCTCACCGATCCGAAGGCGGCGGACCTGATCACCACGCTGCCGAACCAGTATCCGCACGTCAGCGCGTCATCGACGGCGACGGAGCACGGGGCCGTGCTGGGTCGTCAGGCGATGGACGGCGACCCCTCGACGCTGTGGTACGCCCAGCCGTTCGACCGGCGTCCGACGCTGTCGATCGACCTGGGCAGGACCCGGACGTTCTCCCGGATCCGGGTGCTGTTCCCCGACTCGGCGCAGGGCATCCCGCCGGTGAAGCTCACGCTGCGCGCCGGAGAGCGAGCGGTGCAGGGGTGGGTGGACCGCGACGGCGTGTTCACGTTCCCCGCGCTGAAGACGCGGAAGTTCACCATCGAGTTCACCGCGCCCGCCTCCCGCGCGATCGAGGTGGCCGAGATCGCCATCCCCGGGGTGAAGCCCCTCGGCGGCCTCGGCGCCATCCCGCTGCGGCTGCCCTGCGGCTACGGCCCGACGCTGCGGGTGGACGGCGACGACGTGCCGACCCGGGTGGTCGGCGGCACCCTCGACGACGTGCTCAACGGCCGTCCGCTGACCTACTCCGGGTGCGCGCCCGTGCACCTGACCGAGGGGCGCAGCCGGGTCGGCGTGGCGCCGAGCGACGCCTTCCGCGTGCGCTCGGTGGTGCTGGACGACGGAGCCGGAACCGGCCGCGCGGCGGTGTCGGCGACCCCCGCCACGGTGACGTCGTGGGGGCCGCAGGAGCGCCGTCTCCGGGTCACCGCCGCCGCGCCCTCCTACCTGGTGGTCAACGAGAACTACAACGCCGGCTGGCAGGCCTACCTCGACGGTGCGCGGCTGACCCCGGCACGGCTCGACGGCTGGCGGCAGGCCTGGGAACTGCCGGCCGGCGGCGGCGAGGTGGTGCTGCGCTACGAGCCCGACCCGGCCTACCGCATCGCGCTGCTCGCCGGGCTGGGCCTGGCCCTCGTGGTGGTGGCCCTGGCGCTGGTGCGCGGCCGGTCGCGGCTGCGCGCCGTGGGGCCGGGCCGCGTCCGCGCGCCCTGGGTGTGGATCGCGGCGCCGCTCGCCGGACTGTGGGCCGGGGGCGTGGCGGGCGCGGTCGTCGTCGCCGTCGCGCTGGCGGCGTTCCTGTGGCTGCGCGGGATCGCCGGCGCCCAGCACGCCGGTCCGAGCCGCCTGCGGGCCTTCGCCCGTCACGCCGCCTCCGCGTGGGTGGCGCTCGTCGCGCTCGGTCTCGCCGGGCTCGCCCAGGCCGCCGGGCAGGGCCTGGCCGCCGACGTGCTCTGCCTCGTCGTACTCGCCCGGCTGCTGGCCGCCGTACGAGACGGTGCCGTCCGCGATCAGGCGGGGGTAGGCCGATGACGGGCGCGTTCGTGCGGCTTCGGCGCACGCTCCTCCTGGCGGGCATCGCCTTCCTGATCACCGTGGGGGCGCTGTTCCACTTCTACGTCTATCCGCGGACCACGGTCCTGCCGCTGGAGCAGACCCGCGTCCAGCGGCTCGTCTCGCCCTCGGCCACCTACCTCGACACCGCCACCTTCCGCCTGCACAGGAACGTGCCGGTGCAGAACACGGTGGCCGTCTACGGCGATCCGCAGGCGGGTGACGACCGTACGGCCGTCTGGGTGGAGTTCTCCTCGCTCGACACCCGGGACGGCGAGCGCGTCGACTACCACGAGCGCCGCACGGCCTTCGACCGGCGGACCGGCCTCGCCGTCGAGTGCTGCGGGGAGTACGTCGACGACGACCCCGGCGTACGGCAGACCGGGCTGGCCTTCCGCCTGCCCGCAGGGGCCGAGCCGCGCTCGTACACCATGTTCGACCCGGTGCTGCGGCGGGAGGCGCCGATGCGGTTCGAGCGCGAGGAGACCGTCGAGGGCGTGCCGACCTACCGCTACACCTACTCGGCCGGGCCGGTGAAGACGGCCGACCTGCCCGGCCCGGTGCCCGGCACGACGGTCGGAATGCCGGACGAGGAGCGGGTCGCCGTGGCGAGGTACACCGAGATCACCCGCACGATCTGGGTCGAACCGGAGAGCGGGCTGACCGTGCGCACCCAGGAGCGGCGGCGCGACACCCTGCGCACGCCCGACCAGGTCGAGCGTCAGGTCGCCTTCGACGCCGACCTGACGACGAGCGGCGCCGAGGTGCGCGCCTTCGCGGACGAGGCGGCCAGGTTCCGCCGGTGGATCCTGCTGACGCGCGAGTGGATCCCGCTGGCGTGCGGCCTGCTCGCCGCCGTGCTCGCCGTGGTGCTCGCCGTCGTCTTCCGGGTCGCGACCGGCCGGGGAGGTCAGCGGCGGCGCAGCACCAGCAGCAGGTTCCAGGTCACGATCTCGCGAACGCCGGGTAGATGGATCACCGGGGTCGCCCAGCGAGGGTGGTAGCGCGGCAGGGCGTCGACGAGGTCGGCGCCGGGATGCCGCCTGGCCCACGCGAGCGCCCGGGCCACCGAGACGGCGTACAGGCTCGTGCCGTACACGTTCTTGGGGGAGCGGCCGTGGCGGCGCGCGTAGCGGCGCGCGGCGTGGTGCCCGCCCAGGTAGTGCCACGGCGAGGTCTCGTGGCCGCCCCAGGGCGACAGCCAGTTGGTGAACGACAGGTAGACGATGCCGCCCGGCCGCGTCACCCGCACCATCTCGTCGCCCATCCGCCACGGATCGGGCACGTGCTCCAGCACGTTGGAGGAGAAGCAGACGTCGACGGAGCCGGTCTTCAGCGGCAGGTCGAGGGCGCTGCCGAGCACCGCGCCGTCGGGGATGGCGCCGGTGCGGGCGCTCATCTCCCCGGCGTCGCAGTCGACGCACACCGGCCGCGCACCCACGGCGCGCAGCGCGTCGGTGAAGTAGCCGGGCCCGCCGCCGACGTCCGCGACGAGCGCGCCGTCGAGGTCGGCGTACGCCGCGAGCTGGGCGACGGTGTCACGGGCGAGCCGGCCGTAGAAGAAGTCGGGGTCGGTCTGCTCCTTGCGGAAGGCGCTGAACAGGCGAATCGAACGGGCCAGGTCGGCGCGGAACGGCTCGGCGTGCACGACGTCCCTCTCCTGTCGGGTGCGCCGGAGCATAACACCCCCTTTGTCCCACGGCGCTGGGAGAATCCCGATGACTCAGATCGTGCGTACCGGACGGCCCGGCATCGCGCTGCCGGCATGGCGGGCGAGCCTGGCGAACTCTGCCATTGCAAACCCTGTCATGATCGCGGCGGTCCTGCTGGTCGTGGCGTCGCTGGCGGTACGGATCCCCGTCCTGACGTCCTCCTCCTTCGTCGAGGACGACTTCCTGTTCGTGGGTGACGCCTACGAGCACTCCCTCACGTTCGACTTCCTGTTCCGCGTCCACAAGGGCCACCTGATGCCGGGGGCCCTCGGGCTCACCTGGGTGCTGTCGCGGCTGTCGCCGTACGACTGGCTGCTGGTCTCGGCGGTCACGTTCGCGGTCCAGGCGGCCATGGCGGTCATGCTGCTGCGGCTGCTCGTGCGGCTGTTCGGCACGCGGCCCGGGATCCTGCTGCCGCTCACCTTCGCCCTGTTCTCGCCGCTGACGGTGCCGGCCTTCGGCTGGTGGTCGGCCGCGATCAACGCGGTGCCGCTCCAGTTCACGATGGTCATGGCCCTGGCGGCCCAGGTGAGGTGGGCCGGGGAGGGCGGGGCGCGGCACGCCCGGTGGGCCTTCTACTGGGTCCTGGCCGGCATGGCGTTCAGCACGAAGGGGGTCTTCGTCCCGTTCCTGCTGTTCGCGCTCACCACGTCGCACCTGCGGCCGTGGGCGGGCCCGTGGATCGCGCTCATGCTGCGCGAGCTGCGCTCCCACTGGCGCCTGTGGGGCTCGTACGTGCTGCTGATGGGCGGATACGCGGCGCTGTACCTGGCCCGCCGCGGCACCGCGCCGGGTGAGGGCGCGGCCGTCCCCGCGCCGGGCAACGCGGCGGACCTGCTGGGCCGCCTGCTCGGCCAGGTCTTCCCGGCCGGGGTGGTCGGCGGGCCGCTGTCGTGGGGCCCGGTGCTGCCCAACGGCGGTCTTGCCGACCCCAGCCCGCTGCTGGTGGCCGCCGGATGGGCCGTGCTGGCCGCCCTGGTCGTCGGCACCGTGCTGTGGCGGCGGCGGGCCGCGCGCGCCTGGCTGATCCTGGCGGGCTACCTGGTGGCCGCGGACGGCGTGCCCACGGCGATCGCGCGGAGCACCGGGCTCACCCAGGTCGTCGGCTCGGAGACCCGCTACGTCGCGGACGCCGCGATCGTGCTCGCGGTCTGCCTGGGGCTCGCGCTGCTGCCCCTCCGGGACGAGACCGAGCCCTACCGGCGGCCGGTTCCCGCAGGGAGCGGGCTGCCGACGGCGGCGGGGCTGCTCGCGGGCGCCTACCTCGCGATGTCGATCGTGTCGATCCAGAACTACCGCGACACGCTGTCGGGAGACCGGGTGCGGGCCTACCTGGCCGCCGTACGGGCCTCGCTCGCCAAGCGCCGGACACGGCCGTGATCTACTCCAGCCCGCTCCCCGAGGACATCGTGCTGCCGTGGAACGGCAACCGCAGGCTCAGCCACCACCTGCTGGCCCCGCTCGCGCGCCCCGCGCTGCGCGCCCGGATGCGCGTGCCCGAGCCGTCGGAGCACGCGCTCGTCTTCGACGGCAAGGGCAGGCTCGCGCCGGCCGAGGTGAAGGCGTCGATCGGGGTGGTGCCGCCGGGTGAACGCTCGTGCTTCCCGCTCCTCGGCGACGCGATCTTCTTTCCCGACGTCGTGTCCTTCGGCGGGCCGGGGCCGGTCGCCGGGCTGGCCTACACCGCCAAGCGCGCCGGCACCGGCAGCTACGAGATGAGCGGGCAGCGGGGGCAACTGCGGTTCCACGCCACCGGATCCGGCGGCGCGCTGGTGCAGTTCCCCGTCACGGCCATCGGCAAGGGGCTGCTGATCCGGCTGGACGACCCGGCCGCGGTCTGCCTGAAGGGCTTCGCCTACGGCGACCCCGTGCCCGGCCGGCCCGCCCCTACGGCCGCGGCGACACCGCCGCCGTCTCCGTCCCCGTCGCCGTCTCCGTCGTCTTCCGCGTCCCCTTCCGCGAAGAGGTCACCAGGCGGGCGAGGCGCCTCGCCGGCTCCTCGACGAAGCGATGGGTGAGCGTGGCGAGCAGCAGCGTGAGCGCGCCGACCACGACCAGGTTGCCGGCGAAGTTGCCGCTCCACGCCTGCTGCTCGGTGAAGTCGTACCAGAGATAGAGGGCCACGAACTGCCACAGGAACACGCCGTAGGACACCCGGCCGAGGAAGCGCATCACCCGGCTGCTCAGGAAGCGGCCGTACGGCGAGCCCTCGGCCGGCAGCAGCGCGGCCGGGGTCACCAGCCCGGCCGCCACGGTGGCGTACAGGGCCAGCTCCGACAGGTCGGCCCAGACGCCGTCCACGCCGCTGAAGCGCGTGCCGGTCAGCGGCGAGGCCGCCACGGCGTACGCGAGGGCGGCGACGAGCAGGAACGAGCCCGCCGACGCGCCCACGGCCCGGACGAACCGGTGCGCCGGGCCTCGGGATCGCGTTCCTCACGCGCCCACTCGGAGACGACGGCCAGCGCCATGCCGACCGCGAAGAACACCCAGGCCCGGGGAAGCCAGGTGTTCAGGTAGGGCCGGTAGACGGGGAAGTAGGTGAGCAGCGCCCACACGAACGACGAGGCGGCGAGTACGGCGACGCCGGCCAGCAGCCGCCGGGCGCGGGTGTCGAGGCCGGGGGCCGCCCGCGCCGCGCGTACGCCGCCAGCGCGGCGGCGACCAGCGGCAGCAGCACGTAGAAGGCGGCCTCGACGCACAGGCTCCACATCTGGGCGAGCCCGCGCGGCCCGAGGCCGAACCACCAGGGGTGGATCTCGTAGGTCTGGCCGAGCAGCAGCAGTTGCAGCCACGTCGTGACGTCGCCGAGGTGCGGCCCGGCCCACAGCACCATGGCCACGACCACGACCAGCCAGTACGCCGGGAGGATGCGCAGGGCGCGCTTGATCAGGTAGACGCGGGTGTCCGGGGGACGCTCGCCGAGCAGCGCGGCGCGCGCGTAGGGCCGGTAGAGAAGCAGGCCGGACAGCGCGAAGAAGATGGGGACCGCGACGTCCCCCCGGGCGAGCAGGCTGCTGAAGAAGTTGTCCCGCAGCGCCGCCGCCGACTCGATCGCGACGTGGAAGACGAGGACGGCGACGGCCGCCAGCGCCCGCACGCCGTCGAGGGCGTCCACATGTCCGGAGGGCACGTGACCGGAAAGCACGGGTGTGTCACGAACGGGTTGCGAACCGGCCGGTAACATGTCACGAGTCGCCGTCGAGCTAGAACCTGTTTCGGTCACTTTTCCGCATCCCTCGTGACGTTGGTCACTGCCCCGTCTAACATACAGCGAAATAGGAACGTGTTTCAGGACAAATAGGCAGTAACTGGCCTGCCCCAGGAGGAGCGATGCGCCGCGGATTGGGAGTGGTCCTCGTAGGACTCGGGGCGTTCCTTGTCGTTCTCGCGCCGCTGCTGAGGTTCCAGGTCGCGGACAAACTCGTGCAGGCGCCGGCGAACCAGTACAGCATCACGCGGCTGACCGCCGAGAACGCGCAGTACTTCAGCAAACGGGATCTGAAGGTCCTCACCGGCACCCTCGACATCACGGTCACGACCAGGGGGGACGTCAAGGAGGCCAAGGACGACCACGTCGTGTGGGACCAGTTCACCAACGCCAACGACGTGACCAACAACAATCCGCAGATCTCCATGACGCAGTTCCGCAGCGCGTTCAACAAATTCAACGGCCAGGGCGTCACCTGCTGCGGCACGAGCGTGAACAGCGGGTCGGGAGCGCAGCCGGTGCAGTTGCAGGGCCAGGTCTTCCTGTTCCCGTTCGGCGTCGAGAAGAAGACCTACCAGGTGTTCAACACCGACACCCGCAAGGCGTACGACGCGACGTTCGACGGCGAGGACACGGTCAACGGCCTGCCGGTCTACCGGTTCGTGCAGAAGATCCCGCCGACGCCCATCGAGAAGCTCAGCGCGCCCGCCTCCGTGCTTCACATGAAGGGCAAGGGCGACATCCAGGTCGACCGCGTCTACGACGGCGTGAACACCTTCTGGGTCGAGCCGACCACCGGTGTCCCGGTCAAGCAGGAGCAGCAGCGCCACGAGGTGCTGAAGACGGCCGACGGCGTCGAGCGGATGCCCGCCCTCATCGCCACCGCCTCGTTCACGCCGCAGACCGTCGGCGAGCTGGTCCAGACGGCCCGCGACAACATGGCCCAGATCACGCTGATCAAGACGACGCTCCCGCTGGTGGCGCTCATCCTCGGGCTCGCGCTCGCCGTCGTCGGGGCGTGGCTGCTGCTGCGGCCGGGCCGCGTGGACTGACCCGGGAAAGCCGGCCGACCCGTGAAGCGGGACAGCGCGCTGAACCCGCCGATGGGCCCGCCGGTGGCGGCGCCTCCGGCGGGCACGCCCTCCCGGCGCTCGCGCGCGGCGGGGCTGCTGCGGGCCTGCCGGCCCCGGCAGTGGCTCAAGAACGCGCTCGTCTTCGCCGCTCCGGCCGCCGCCGGCGTGCTGACCACCGGGGCGGGACTGCGCGGCTCGCTGGTCGCGTTCGCCGCCTTCTGCCTGGCCGCCGGCGGGTCCTACCTGTTCAACGACGCGGCCGACGTGGCCGCCGACCGGCGCCACCCCCGCAAGCGGCTGCGCCCGATCGCGGCCGGGATCGTGTCCGTACGGCTCGCG